>JAEEOD010000161.1 GCA_016284115.1 Bacteroidaceae bacterium | reverse complement strand
TGCATCATTCTTATATTTCTCCAGGAAGTCATTGGCACCAGAAAATGCTATCTGATTGATATACTTATCAATCTCTTCGGCAGTCATGCCGACACCACGGTCAGATACCGTGATTGTTTTCTTGTCCAACTTTACCTCTATAGTCAAGTCACCCAGTTCACCCTTGAAATCACCCATTGATGCCAAGGTCTTAATCTTCTGCGTTGCATCAACGGCATTAGACACCAATTCACGTAAAAAAATCTCATTCTCGCTATACAAGAATTTCTTGATAACGGGGAAAATGTTCTCGGTTGTTACACCAATATTACCTTTTTGCATACTTATATATTTTTTAATTATTCAAATGAAATAATACTTGCACGACATTTCATGCAGTTTCCCATATTATTGGGGGCTTAATTGCCACAATAATCAGACAAAAAAAATGCCAGTCATTGCAGACTGACATAGTGTCATAAATAGAACCTTCCCCGTTTCCTCTCTGAAAGGAGGAAAGCTCGGGGAAGGAATTACTCTTATAATTTCAAAAGATGATCTAAAAAAGAATGAAACCTTGTTTTATACTTGATCATTCTTTGTGGTAAACACCAACTTGTCATCCTCTCCATTATAGTTAACAATGATAGTTGCACCTTCTGGAAGGTTATCAGTGATGATCAGTTCCGACAACTCATCTTCCAGATAATTCTGAATAGCACGTTTCAGAGGTCTGGCACCAAACTGTACATCGTATCCATGTTTACCTAAGTATAGCTTCACTTGATCATCTATAACTAGTTTATATCCAATGCCATTTATCCTCTTATTTAAAGCTTCTATTTCCAGATCAACTATCTGCTGAATAGCTTCCTGCGATAGCTGGTCAAAAGTAATGATCTCGTCAATTCGATTTAAAAATTCAGGAGCAAACTGTTTGTTCAGTGCCTTCTGGATCACATTGCGGGAATACTCTTTATCGGTTGCTCGCTGACTAGCATTAAAACCGATGCCGCCACCAAACTCCTTAAGCTGACGTGTACCAATATTTGATGTCATTATCACTACAGTATTCTTAAAGTCCACCGTTCTGCCAAAACTGTCAGTCAGTCTGCCTTCATCCAGTAACTGTAACAGGATGTTGAACACCTTTGGATGTGCTTTCTCAATTTCGTCCAATAAGATGATAGAGTAGGGCTTACGGCGTACTTTCTCAGTCAATTGGCCACCCTCTTCATAACCCACATATCCGGGAGGGGCACCAATCAGTCGCGATACATTGAACTGGTCGGTGTATTCACTCATATCTACACGAATCAAGGCATCTGTAGAACCAAACATAAACTGTGCTAGTTGTTGTGCTAGATATGTTTTGCCAACGCCTGTAGGGCCTAAGAACAAGAAAGTACCAATGGGATGATTCGGTTCCTTCAGTCCAATACGGCTACGCAAGATAGCTTTCGTAATCTTGTCGATAGCATCGTCTTGTGCTATCACATGGCGCTTCAGTTCTTCTTTCATTCCTGCTAAACGAATACCTTCAGACTGAGCCAACTTCTGAACAGGTATGCCAGACATCATCGATACTACATCGGCTATCATTTCAGCATCCACTTCTTTGCGATTACACTTCATGCTTTTTTCCCATTCCGCCTTCATGGCATCCAACTCGACCGATAAGTCTTTCACCTTATCTCGATAACTGGCTGCCAACTCATAGTTCTGCTCTTTCACAGCCTCTGCTTTCTGTTCAATCGCCTGACTGATCTCCATTTCTTTCTCCTCAATCTCATGCGGCACGTTTACATTGGAAAGATGTACGCGAGATCCAGCTTCGTCCATGGCATCTATGGCCTTGTCAGGGAACTGACGATCAGTGATATAACGGTCAGTAAGTTTCACACATGCCACGAGAGCTTCATCAGTGAAAGTAACGTTATGGTGGTCCTCATATTTCACCTTGATATTCTGCAATATTTGCAGCGTTTCGTCTGGGGTAGTAGGTTCTACCATCACTTTCTGGAAACGGCGATCCAACGCACCATCTTTCTCTATGGTCTTCTTGAATTCATCCACCGTAGTAGCACCAATGCACTGAATCTCGCCCCTTGCCAGCGCAGGTTTCAACATATTGGCAGCATCCATAGATCCAGATGCTGCACCAGCACCAATAATCGTATGAATTTCATCAATAAACAAGATGATGTCAGGATTGTTCTGTAGCTCCTTCATGATAGTGCGTAGACGCTCCTCAAATTGTCCGCGATACTTCGTGCCAGCCACTACAGCCGCCAAATCCAGCATCACTACACGCTTATTGAACAGCATACGTGACACCTTCTGCTGTGATATGCGCATGGCTAAGCCCTCCACAATGGCCGATTTACCCACGCCAGGCTCTCCTATCAGTATCGGATTATTCTTTTTGCGTCTACTAAGAATCTGTGCCACGCGCTCAATTTCCTTCTCTCTACCCACCACAGGATCTAATCTACCTTCGGCAGCAGCCTTAGTAATGTCAGTTCCGAAATTGTTCAGTGCAGGTGTATCCTTCTGTGTACGAGGGGTGGAAGTTGTCTGCTGTTTAGTATGCTGGCCACTAATTCGGTCGGGACTCTTATAACTATTATCTTCGTCCTCATCCTCAAGGTCATCATCCTCGGTATAGCCCATACCATCCTGTATATTCGTCTGCTTTTGCTCAATCAAACTCAACGTCTTTCTATAGTCCATTCCACAGTCTGTCAGCGTACTGGCAGCATCAGTATTGTTGTCCTTGAGAATGGCCAGCAACAGATGTTCGGTGTCTACCAATTCGTTCTTCAATAGACGCGCTTCCAATAGACTAATGCGCATGATACGTCCTGTTTCTGCATTGAGAGGCACATCAGCCAATGCTGACAAACTTTCTACTGCGTTCAGTTTCAACGTATCTTCCAAATGAATTTTCAGTTCTAGCAAATCTACGTTCTGTATTTTTAGTAGTTCTATCGCTTTGCCATTGCCTTCACGCAAGATACCTAGCAACAGATGCTCAGGTGCTATACTACTATTCCTGAGTCTGTTGGCTTCTTCCTTGCTAAAGCGAATAATGTTGGTTACTCTTTCAGAAAATTTATTCTCCATTTACCTTAATTGTCTTCATTGTTAATTAAAACCAATTGCTTTGCAAAGATACGAAATTGTTTCATATCCTCACATGAATGTAACAAATAATGTGCCAAACATTTTTTTTGGCTAAAACCCTTTCATATGTCATAAAAAAGTTGTAATTTTACACGGTTTTTTGTATAAAGCCTTTATTGGGACTATTAAAAGAAAGAAATGATAAATCAAGACAGAATAATAAAAGTGAACATTGAGGAGGAGATGAAGTCCTCATACATAGACTATTCGATGTCTGTGATTGTTGCTCGTGCCCTTCCTGATGTTAGAGATGGCTTCAAGCCGGTACATCGTAGAATTTTATTTGGTATGAAACAAGTAGGTAACACTTCTGACAAAGCTTATAAGAAGTGTGCTCGCGTGGTAGGCGAGGTGCTTGGTAAATACCATCCTCATGGTGACTCATCTGTATATGGGGCATTGGTACGCATGGCACAACCTTGGGCGTTGCGTTATATGCTTGTTGATGGACAGGGCAATTTTGGCTCTGTTGACGGTGACGGACCGGCAGCTATGCGATACACAGAGTGTCGCCTGCGCCGTTTAGGCGAGGAGATGATGCAGGACCTCGACAAGGATACTGTTGACATGCAACCTAACTTTGACAACGAGGAAGAGGAACCAACCGTAATGCCTACTCGCATTCCTAATCTGCTGGTGAACGGTGCTTCTGGTATTGCAGTTGGTATGGCAACCAATATGCCAACGCATAACTTAAGTGAGGTAATTGATGCTTGTGTGGCTTACGTTGACAATAACGACATAACTACTGAGGAATTGATGCAATACATCAAGGGGCCTGATTTTCCAACAGGAGGCATCATTCTGGGTACCCAGGGCATCCGCGAATCCTATGAAACGGGTAGGGGGCGCATCGTGGTACGTGGCAAGGCAGACATTGAATCTAGTGCTACGCATGACAAGATTGTCATTAGCGAAATTCCTTATGGCGTCAATAAAGCCGAACTTATCAAATACATTGCCGATTTGGCTAACGACAAGAAAATTGATGGTATTGCCAACGCTAATGACGAGAGCGACCGCGAGGGTATGCGAATCGTAATAGATGTTAAAAGAGATGCTAACGCTAATGTTTTGTTGAATAAATTGTACAAGCTGACGCAGTTGCAGACATCCTTCAGCGTTAACAATGTAGCATTGGTACATGGAAGGCCTCGCCTGCTGACTTTGCGCGATATGATAAAATACTTCATCGAGCATCGTCATGAAGTGGTGATACGCCGCACCAAGTTCGATCTGGCTAAGGCACAAGAAAGGGCACATATTCTTGAAGGTCTGATTATTGCCAGCGACAATATCGATGAAGTGGTACACATCATCCGAGCTGCCAAATCACCTGCCGATGCTATTGAAGGTTTGATGAAGCGCTTCGAACTGGACGAGATTCAGGCAAAGGCAATCGTTGAGATGCGTTTACGCCAGCTCACAGGATTGATGCAGGATCAGCTGCATGCTGAATATGAAGAAATAGAAAAGAAGATAGCGTTCTATGAATTGATTCTTTCTGACGAAGAAGTTTGCCGCAAGGTCATCAAGGACGAGCTCATTGAAGTTAAAGATAAATATGGTGATGAACGTAAGACGGAAATCAGCATGATGGATGGTGACATCAATCCTGAGGATTACTATCCTGACGACGAAGTGGTGATTACCATCTCACATTTGGGTTACATCAAGTGCACACCGTTGCATGAGTTCCGCACCCAGAATAGAGGTGGTGTTGGCTCTAAGGGTTCTAATACACGCACCGAAGATTTCGTTGAGCACATCTACCCAGCTACGATGCACAACACTATGATGTTCTTTACCCAAAAGGGTAGGTGTTACTGGCTCAAGGTTTATCAGATTCCTATGGAGAGTAAGACTTCTAAAGGTCGTGCTATTCAGAACCTGCTGAATATCGAACCAGATGATAAGGTGACGGCATACCTGCGCGTAAAGAATTTGGCTGACGTGGAGTTTAACAATAGTCATTATGTGGTATTCTGTACCAAGAACGGTACCATTAAAAAGACCAGCCTGGCAGAGTACTCACGTCCACGACAGAACGGCGTTAACGCCATCAATATTTTGGAAGGTGATAAGGTGATTGAAGTGCGCCTCACTGATGGTGACAACGAAATCATCATGGCCAACAAAAATGGTCGTGCTATACGCTTTAACGAAACGCTAGTACGTCCAATGGGTAGAACTGCTACCGGCGTTCGCGGAATGACACTTGACGAAGACGGTCAAGACGAGGTGGTAGGTATGGTATGCGTAAAAGATTCTGAGAATGAAACCATCATGGTGGTTTCAGAGCAGGGTTTCGGTAAACGCTCAGACATCGAAGATTACCGTAAGACTAATCGTGGTGCCAAGGGCGTAAAGACGCTTAATATTACTGAAAAGACGGGTAAGCTGGTGACCATCAAGACGGTGACAGAAGAAAACGACCTAATGATTATCAACAAATCAGGCATCACTATTCGTCTGAAAGTAGCAGATGTGAGAATCATGGGACGAGCTACCCAGGGTGTGAAACTTATCAACCTCGAGAAACGCAACGATGAAATTGGTTCTGTTTGCAAAGTCATGTCAGAGTCAGAGGAAGAGGAAATTGAGCAGAGTGCGGATGAAATAGAAGATATTCAGTCCGAAAATCCTTCAACTGAAGGTGTTCAGACTGATACAGATAATAATGTTGAATGAAAGTAATAATTAATTTAATTTATTTTTAGTCTATGAAGAAGTTATTTTTATCAATGGCTTTTGTTTTGGTAGCAGGCGGTGCTTTCGCACAGATGGACGCCGTTAAGAACGCAACCAAAGCTGGTAACAAGGGTGATTTTGCAACAGCAGAATCATTGATTCAGCAGGCTCTGAACAATCCAGAGACTGCCAATTTAGCTGACACCTGGTTTGCTGCAGGTCAGATTATGCAGAAGAAAGAAGCTAAACAGTTAGAGAACCAGATTAAGCGTCAGGGTTTTGACGAGGCTGCTATGTATGACGCTGCTCTACAAATGACAAAGTATTTCTTGAAGGCAGATCAGTTGCCAGATGCTAAGGGCAAGATGAACGCATTCACATCTAAGATGGCTTCTGCTATCAAGGCTGATAAGGGTAACCTGATCAATGGTGGCATTGGTATGTTCAACTCAAGCGAGGAAGGAACCGACGCTAAGGCATTGGATTTCTTCGGCACTTATGTTGATTTGGCTAACGCTCCTATGTTTGCTAAGGATAACCTGGCTGTATCTGATACTTTGATGCCTACAATCGCTTACTACGCTGCATTGGCTGGTTATCGTATCGAGAACTTCGCAGCCATTGAGAAGTATGCTCCTTTTGCTCAGGCAAGCAAGACCGATGGTCAAGCAGCTACTGAGCTCCTTATCGAGGCTCTGAAAAAGCAAAATAAGACCGATCAGATGCTGGATGTACTGAAGGGTGCTTTGGATAAGTTCCCAGGCAATCAGGCATTCTTCGCTAACATGATTGACTATTACACTTCTGCTGACAAGTACGATGAAGCTCACGCTTTCGCTGATCAGCAGATTGCTAAAGATCCATCCAACTTCTTCTTCAATTATGTAAAGGGTTTCCTTTATTCACAGCAGAAGAATGATGACAAAGCTATCGAGCAGTATGAACAGGCAGTTCAGAAGAACCCCGAATATGCACAAGCATACGCAGAACTAGGTAAGTCATATGTATTGAAGGCTCAGGATTTCTCAGAAACAGCTTCAGCTAATCCTAATGATCCTAAGTTCGCAGAGGATGCTAAGACACTGCGTGGTTTCTACGAGAAAGCAATGCCTTATTATGAGAAGGCTCGTCAACTGGCTCCAGATAACGTAAGTCTCTGGAAACAGGGCTTGAGCAGCGTTTACTATAACCTGCAGATGGAAGACAAGTATAACGAAGTTATGCAGGCATACTAATTTGACGCTATTACCGCATTAAGCGGAATTATTACAATAAGGGAACCCTAGAAGCACTCACTTTTGGGGTTCCTTTTTTCAAGAAAAACGAAATTATACCATTTTTATTTTATGCGCAAGATAATTACTGTTTGCTTTCTATTAGTCCTACCATTTTGTTATGCTTATTCACAGAAAGACGTTTTGCAGAAGGCAAAGTCCTCTCTCAAGAACGGTGATGTCAAGGAGTTGCAAAAGTTGGTTGACAAGATTATTATTGACCCGTCCACCAAAGATCTGGCAGATACCTGGTATGTGGCAGGCAGGGTACAGCAGAGGAAAGCCGAGCAGGAAATGGAGAAAGCCTATCTGCGCAAACCCTACGACACACTTGCCATCTACAACAGCGTACTTGCCATGAGCCAATATTTCCTACATTGCGACTCATTGGCACAACTAGAAACCAAACCAGGCAAAATCAATAAATATCGCAAAGACAACCAACGCGCTATTCTGGCTGACAAGGGTAACTTACTGAATGGAGGCATCTATCACTACAACCAAGCAGCTGAGGGCGACACCTTAAATTTGACACATGCACGAGATTTTTTTAGCACCTATGTAGATGCAACAGTAAGCGATATGTTTGCAAAAGACAACCTACTGCCTCGCGATTCAGTGTTTACTCAGGTGGCTTACTACGCTTGTCTGTCAGCCATAAGGATAGGGGACTACAACTCCGTACTGAAATATGCCCCATATGCTGAAGACGATTCATCTGTAGGACAGTATGCCATGGAGTTCATGGCGCAAGCCAACAAGGAGATGGGCAATATCTCTGCATGGATTGAGACCCTAAAACGCGGTATAGAAAAGCATCCACAGGACGACTTTTTCTTTGCTAATATCATTGACTATTATGGTAGTCATGACAACTACGAAGAGGCATTAGAATTTGCCAATGGCATGTTGGCAAAAGAACCAGGTAATTATTACTACCTGTTTATCAAGGGTTTCCTCTATCAAAGTATGAAGCGTTATAATGATGCCTTGGTGTACTATAAGCGTTCCATCGCATCCAAGCCAGACTATGCTGAGGCATATAGCAATGTCGGTTTGGTTTATTGTTTGCAGGCACAAGATTTTTCTGTAGAAGCTACTACTGATATCAAAGATCCTCGTTATCCCGTTGATCAAGCGCAGCTCAAGTCGTACTATGAAAAGGCATTACCTTACTACGAAAAGGCTCGCCAGCTTAAGCCCAACAATCGCGCCATCTGGCTCAATGGCCTCCATCGTGTCTACTACAATCTAAGTATGGGGGACAAGTTCGAGGAAATCGATGCATTGATTAACAACCAAAAGTAACTAAAAATAGTCACTTTTATCCGCATTTTCATTCCAGGCATTTCTACGTGTTGTCGCAGTATCTGCTATGGGTCGTTCCAGTATCTGCTATCACTCATCGCAGTATCTCCTATGGGGGTATGGCAGATACTGCGTCGGGTGACGGGAAGCATCGCGACGAGTGGTAGTGAACTTTGGAACGATAGAAAGCAAGCTTTACTTAGATAGATAGCAGGCTTTACATAGACTTATAGATTATCTATTCTCTTTCTGCATATGCCACATTTGGTGGTTGAATAACGTCTTTTGGTTGACGCGTTGGAAACCTAAAGAAGTGTAGAGACACTCAGCATTGGGATTGCCCATATCAACTAGAAGGCCAACACGCTGATGGCCTTCGTTGAAGGCTTTGTTACTCATGGCAAGGATCAGTTGGGTGCCAATACCTTGATGACGGTACTTAGGGAAAACTGCCAAAGAATCGAGATAGAACTCGCCAGGCTCCGTCTCTTCTGCTACCTGAGGCAGGATGCCTGTCTGTTGCTCGATATAAGCAAGAGTGGGTGGTCTGAGTTGCTGCAACTGAGCGCCATCATACCCTACGATAGCACCTGCAGCTTCACCATCAATCTCTGCAACCAAGGCGTTGTGATAGCTATATTGTGATACTTCCATACCTGCCAAGGCTTCAAGTATTTTTATTCCATTTGGCCCACAATACTGCTGCATCATGTCGTTGCCAAAACCAAAGGCGATGATGTGGGCGATGATGGGGGCATCTGATGGTATAGCTTGTCGAATGATGAGAGACATAGTAGATTATCTGAATAAATCGACAAGGGCAATGATGCCAAAGACTAGTAATCCGAGGAGGATGGCACTCGTAATGAGAAGAGTAAAGAAAGAGACCATCATATAGAAATAGGTCTTGATAGTGCCCTTGATCGTAGCCTTCCAATCGAGTTGGAAAAGCTGCTTGAAGTTGCGCGTCATCAGCAAAAACTCGATAATACTACTAATGGTAATGGTTGATCCCCAAACGATACTGGCGTGGGAACCTGAACCATAAAACGGTATCAACAACATGTTTTTCATCATAAACTGAGAACCGAAATAGCCGAAGATAAAGGCGTATTCGCCTGTGTTTAGTAACTTGTTTACACGACTATGGCGGAATCCTCGGCGGGCGCCTATAATATATAAAGGTATAGTGATGATGAATACGAAAGCTTGGTTACCTTCAATCCATCCCATCAGCAAATCCTTGATAGCATAAAAATACGAACCAGGACCTGTGTGCGTCAAGACCCAAGTAGAGATGATTTTGCCGTCTTCGTATCCTGCCTTATAGTGTTTGCTGTCTCTGTTCACCTCGTCTGACGGACCGATGATGTCGCTGACGCTCAGGGTGGTGTCGTTTTTTTCTTCGTTAAATGCATTGGAGATATGTTCCCATACGCTTTCGCTATTTGTATTATCTTTTATCGCTACAGAACCAGGATCGAAGATGTGCGCTGCAATTATATAGATGGCTGCTATTACAATGAGCAACGAGAAGGGCTTGTAGTAGGGCTGACGATGGCCTCGGATAAAGTCCATAACCATATAGCCAGGACGGTACCACAACTCGTAGATGGTGTGTAGGAAACCGCTTTCGATATTGAAAAATGATGAAAAGAAATTGGAGAATGAATGCATGAGAGTGATGCGTCGGGTAGAAGCAGGTTGTCCACAACTGCGACAGTAATCACCCTCATAGATATCTCCACAATTTTGGCAAACATGTTGTTCCAACGTCTCTTTTGGCTGGCCCTGTCTACCTCTGATTTGTTTGATATTGAACGCCCTGCGATAAATATTCCATTTAGCAGGAATAAAAGAACTCCTTTTGTTTGTGATATGTGCATCCTTCTGCAACAAAGGCAGCAAGGTGAGGTTTTTGAGTATCTTACGATGAGGATAGGCTGCCAACTCTTCATATGTGGTCAGACCATTGAGAACGCCACAGAAATCAACTCTAGCATTTTTCGCAGTCTCGGCATCTACCGTGCTGTCACCTACATAGAGCGCAAATTGAGGTTTGGCTTTTAACCTCTTGAGTGCAGTCTTTACACCTTGCGGGTTGGGCTTAGATTTCTTTACATCTTCTCCACCAATGATGACATCAATAAAATTAGGGGGAAAGTACTTATCTATCACAGCCTGAATACGGTAGCGATATTTGGTGGAGATAATGGCAAGTTTGGCGCCTTGTTCTTTCAGTTTGGTCAATACAGCAACTGTTTCAGGAAACAGCACTGTATTGTCGTTCATGTAGATATCTGCTTCTTTGGTGTATTCCAACTTCCACAACGCCAGTTGGGCAGGGTCGTCAACACCAGTAAGTATGGCGAAAGATTCCTCTAAAGTCTTTCCGATGGTACGTTTTATCTGCATCTCTGTCACATCGAGATAGCCGTGCCTTTGCAATACGTTTGTAAAGCACATCACGATGCCTCGGGATGAGTCAGCTAAAGTCAGGTCAAAGTCGAAGAGATAATAGACGTAATCTTTCGCCATATTAACTTAGATTATTTCAAACCTCGGTTATCCAACAGGCCGTCAATCTTTGGATCACGCCCACGGAAATTGCGGTACATCGTCATACCATCGTCGATGCCGCCAGGAGCAAGGATGTAATCACGGAAACGCTGAGCGATGCTGCTATCGAGTACATTGCCAGCTTCTTTGTATGCCTGGAATGCGTCACACTCATATACCTCAGCCCATAAATAGCTATAATAACCAGCGGTGTATCCGCCACCCATAGTGTGAGAGAAGTTAGTGACACGATAACGTGGGAAAATCTGACGAGGGATGCCACGTTCTTTGAGTTTCTGCTGCTCAAAGTCCATTACATTGAAATTGGCTGGAATCTCAGTTAGTGTGTGCAGGTCCATGTCAACTAAAGAAGCAGCCACCAGTTCGACTGTAGCAAAACCTTGTCCATACTTTTCGCTGTCCTGAATCTTTTTCACAAGTTCCATAGGAATCACTTCGCCTGTCTGGTAATGTTTAGCATACACATTCAGAATTTCAGGTTCCAAAGCCCAGTGCTCGTTGATTTGTGAAGGAACCTCTACAAAGTCTCGCTCTACACCACCAGTCCCACGATATTGCACATCACGCATAAATGAATGGAGGGCGTGGCCAAATTCATGGAACTCGGTGGTAATGTTAGTGATGTTCTGCAGAGCAGGTGTATTACCACTTGGTGGAGTGAGGCTTGCGCAGTTAACAACGATAGGAATTACACGTTTGCCGTCCTTATAGTAAGAACCACGGAAACTAGTACACCAAGCACCTGCGCCCTTGCCATCACGTGGGAAATAGTCGCTGTAGAACAAAGCGATGAGAGAACCGTCCTTGTCGTGTACCTCGAACACCTTGGTGTCTTCCTGGTACTTAGGCAAATCAGTGCGTTCGGTAAAGGTCAAGCCATAGAGTTTATTAGCTACATAGAATATGCCCTGCTGAACGTTATATACCTCCAAGTAAGGACGTACCTCGTTGTCATCAATGGCATACTTAGCCTTCTTTGCCTTATCCATGTAGTACATATAGTCCCAACCTTCTGGCTCAAAGTTGTTACCTTCTTTCTTGATTTCTGCTCGGATATCTGCTAACTCTTCATTGGCTTTCTTCACGGCAGGTTCCCAAATCTGATCGAGCAAGTTATATACATTCTCGTTTGTCTTTGCCATACGGTCGTCAAGAGCAAAGGAAGCGTAATCGTTGTAGCCCATCAACTTAGCCTTCTCTAAGCGCAATTGTATGATCTTGACAGATACAGCGTTGTTGTCCCATTCGTTGCCTTGATTGCCACGATTGTAGTAAGCATCATATACCTTCTTGCGTAAGTCGCGGTTAGTGCAGAACTGCAGGACAGGGTTGCAGCTGGCACGCTGCATATTGAACATCCATTTGCCTTCTTGGCCGTTCTTCTTTGCCATCTCAGCGGCACGATCGATGTTTTCTTGTGGCAGACCGTCTAGATCTTCTAGTTTGTCAACCGTAACGAAGGTGTTGTTGGTTTCGTGCAACAGGTTCTGTTCGAACTCCAGTTGTGCCAATGATATTTCTTTATTCAACTCAGCCAATTTCTGCTTGTCTGTCTCGTTTAATAAAGCACCATTGCGAACGAAACGCTTGTAATATTTCTCGATAAGTTTAGCTTGTTCCTTAGTGTAGTTCATAGAAGCCTGATCGTCATAGAGTTTCTTAACTCGCTGGAACAGGTTGTCGTTCATGTAAATTAGCGTGCTCATCTCAGAACTAAGGGGAGCAATTTCTTTCTCTAGATCACGAAATTCTTGAGTAGAGTTACTGCTGGACAAAGGTCCAAACACACTGCTGACTTTGGTGAGCAACTGGCCAGCATTGTCGAGTGCTAAAATGGTGTTTTCTAAAGTTGGCTCCTCAGTATTGTCTGCAATAGCCATGATTTCTTGTTTCTGCTCCTCATAACCTTTAAGCAGTGCTTCACGAATGTGCTCAGTAGTGATTTCGCTGAATGGTGGAATTTCATATTCAGTGCCGTATTTCTCGGCAAAGAATGGATTGGTAGTGGTTTTCTCACTTGTGCATCCTGCCAGCAAGAGCGTAGCAACTGATGCCATCAAAAATTGTTTCTTCATTTTATTTGACTATTAAACATTTATTATGTGTGATATTCGGGTTCAAAATTAACAAAGTGGTTTTTTATGTGCAAATGTTTTCTCATATTTCGTGCGAAAAGACTATATTTGTACCCAAATATAGGAAACAATGACTGAACAAGAACAGATAGTAGCTTTGCGCGAGGAGTTGCATCGACACAACTATAATTACTATGTGCTGAATGCCCCTGAAATCAGTGATAAGGAGTTTGACGACAAGATGCGACTGCTGCAAGACTTGGAACAACTGCATCCGGAAATGACAGATGCCAATTCTCCTACGATGCGTGTGGGAAGCGACTTGAGTAAGGATTTTAAACAGGTTTATCATCAGTATCCAATGTTATCGTTAGGCAATACCTATTCGGAAAATGAGGTGTCTGATTTCTATCAACGTGTTCAAGAATTGTTGGAAGGTGAGGATTTTGAAATTTGCTGCGAATTGAAATTTGATGGCACGTCGATTTCTTTGATATATGAGGACGGCAAACTAGTGCAGGCTGTGACACGAGGCGATGGTGAGAAGGGTGACGATGTGACGGATAACGTGAAGACTATCAGGAGTATTCCATTGGTTTTGCATGGTGATTATCCTCAACGTTTCGAAATAAGGGGCGAGATTTTGATGCCTTGGGTGGTATTTGAGGAACTAAACCGTGAGCGTGAGGCAAGGGAAGAACCATTATTTGCCAACCCACGCAACGCAGCATCTGGTACATTGAAACTACAAAACTCCTCTGTAGTGGCTTCTCGCAAACTTGATGCATACCTATATTATTTATTAGGAGAGCAAGTACCTTGTGATGGTCATTATGAGAATATGCAGAAAGCTGCGTCTTGGGGCTTTAAAATATCGGAGCATATGCGTAAAGTAAAGACCTTGCAGGAGGTGTTTGACTTTATTAATTATTGGGACATAGAACGTAAGAATTTGCCTGTAGCAACCGATGGCATTGTGCTGAAGGTGAATAGTCAACGACAGCAACGGCACTTGGGGTATACTGCCAAATCTCCACGCTGGGCAATAGCGTATAAGTTCCAGGCAGAAAGAGCACTAACGAGATTGAATCAAGTGACGTTCCAAGTGGGAAGAACGGGAGTTGTTACGCCTGTTGCAAATTTGGATCCAGTTCAGTTATCTGGCACCATTGTGAAACGAGCCTCTCTACACAATGCAGATATCATCGAAGGGCTTGACCTGCATATTGGTGATATGGTATATGTGGAAAAGGGTGGAGAGATTATTCCCAAAATTACGGGCGTGGATATGAATTCAAGAGGCTTTATGCTGGGTGACAAAGTAAAATTCATCAGTCGTTGCCCTGAATGTGGCACGTCTCTAGTTCGCTTCGAGGGCGAAGCTGCGCATTATTGTCCGAATGATGCAGAATGTCCACCCCAGATCAAGGGCAAAATTGAGCATTTTATTAGTCGCAAAGCGATGGCGATAGATGGTTTGGGACCTGAAACGGTGGATTTGTTCTATCAGATTGGATTGGTACACAATGTGGCTGATTTATATTCATTGCGAGCTCTAGACATCAGAGGGTTGGACCGCATGGGGGATAAGTCTGCTGTAAAAATCATTCATGGTATAGCTGAAAGCAAGCAGGTGCCTTTTGAACGGGTTTTATTTGCTTTGGGTATCCGCTTTGTGGGAGAGACAGCAGCCAAGAAATTGGCAAAGGCTTTCCGTAATATTGAGGCATTGGAGGTAGCTACAAAGGAACAGTTGATGGAAGTGGATGAGATAGGCGAGAAGATAGCGCAAAGTGTGGTGACATACTTTGCTTTGCCTACTAACATTGAACTGATTAACAAACTGAAAGAGGTTGGCTTGCAGATGGAGAAACTTGAAGAAGAAGAAGAGGGAGAATTCTCGGATAAACTGTCAGGCTTGTCGATTGTAATCAGCGGAGTATTTAGTAAGCACTCACGTGAGGAATACAAGGACATGATAGAGAAACATGGAGGCAGGAATGTGGGTAGCATATCCTCAAAAACAAGCTTTATCCTAGCTGGGGAGAATATGGGACCAGCAAAGTTGGAGAAAGCACAAAAACTTGGCATAAAGATTATAAATGAGGATGATTTTCTGCAAATGTTGTTATAATTTGCAAATCTATTACTATCTTTGCAACGAAATTAGGAATTAATCGCGTTTTTATGATACAAACTACTTTAAGAGGATTAGGCGTGGCGTTAATAACGCCATTCAAGCAGGATGACAGTGTTGACTATACGGCGTTATTGCGTATGGTTGACTACTTGTTGCTGAATAACGTTGATTTCCTCTGTGTTTTGGGCACGACAGCAGAAACACCTACATTGACAGACTACGAAAAAGAAAAGGTAAAAGAAACCGTGCTAGAGCGTGTAAATGGCAAGGTGCCTATCCTATTAGGGGTGGGTGGAAATAATACTCATGGCGTGACGGAATCGCTAAAAAACGGCAATTATAATGGTGTGGATGCCATTCTCTCCGTTGTACCATATTATAATAAACCCTCTCAGGAAGGTATCTATCAACATTATAAAGCTATTTCTGAATCTACCGAATTGCCTTTGGTATTGTATAATGTGCCTGGCAGAACAGGTACGAATATGACGGCAGAGACAACACTTCGTATAGCTAACGATTTTAAAAATGTGATTGCTGTGAAAGAAGCATCAGGCAACATGACTCAAATCGATGATATCATCAAGAACCGTCCAAAAGGGTTCAACGTGATTTCTGGTGACGATGGCATTACCTATCCGTTGATTACGATGGGTGCAGTCGGCGTTATTTCCGTTATCGGCAATGCTTTCCCTCGTGAGTTTGGCCGTATGACACGACTAGCGTTGCAAGGTGATTATGCGAATGCCTTAACAATTCATCATAAGTTTACAGAGTTGTTCAAATTGTTGTTTGTGGATGGCAATCCAGCTGGTGTGAAAGCGATGCTTCATGCGATGGGTATGATTGAGAATAAATTGCGTCTTCCTCTTGTTCCTACACGAATCACGACTTTTGAAGCAATGCGAAAGATCTTGAATGAATTAAATATTAAATGCTAGTATAAAAAGAAAGAGAGGTCGGAATATTCCGACCTCTCATATCTTTGTAGTGAGCAGATCAATAAGTCATCATTGGGGGCAATTCTTTTGCCTGATTGACCATCTTAATGATTTCCTTAACTACTGGAACACGACGAACGAGATGCTTCTGTTCGTTGACTTCAAGAACTTTAGCAGCCAGATTCTCCGGATTGCGATTTCTCAATTCCTTCACTGTATCAACGCCAGCAGCTTCCAATAGTTCTGAGAACTGGGGGCCAACGCCCTTAATACGGAATAAATCTGCATGGTTTGTCCATTTTAAAATCAGACCATCAGCAATACCGGTTTCTTCTGCCAAAGCCTTACGTCCAGCAGGAGCTGCACACTTTTGTAACAATTCTTCGGGTTTAGTAATACCTGCAGCAATCAACTTCTCTGCATAAACCTCACCAACACCCTCAATGTCGATAATCTTGTAAGCCATAGTTGAATGTTTTATTAAGGTTAATAATAGGAAATATTCCTGTTAATCGCCTCAAATATAAATCTTTTTTTAATTATAAAAAAATATATTCAATATTTTTTTTATTTTAACTCAAAAATAGTGATATTCCTGAATTGCAATGGACCGCCCTCACTCTGCAATGCAATGTAGCCATGATCGAACTCGCCATCAGCTTCGTTCTGTACAACACCGTTAATCTTGAATGTCATGTGTTTACCTACACACTCGATGTCAGCTTCGTTCCACTCGCCAAATGGTTTATCTGAAGGATTCTCAGCAATGCGGGCTTTGATGCCAAATTCTCCACGCTGCATGGCACCTTCCACTTTATAGCCACCTAAGCCAACCACCATTCCGGCATTTCCTTCAGCTAACTGACATTCTGCTCCGGCAGGCCAGATCTTGTCGCCTGGTTGTACTCGCTGGAAGCATCCGCTG
>JAEEOD010000160.1 GCA_016284115.1 Bacteroidaceae bacterium | reverse complement strand
GAAAAAAAAGAACTAAAACCTGCTGGAGTTTTCAGATTTTTTGAGGAAATTTGTCAGATTCCAAGACCCTCAAAACACGAGGAGAAGATTATTGCATACCTGCAAGAGTTTGGAAAGAAGTACAGCTTGAAAACCACCACCGACGCCTGCGGCAATGTTTTACTGGAGAAGCCAGCTACCCCAGGCATGGAAAATCGTAAGACGGTGGTGCTGCAAGCTCATATGGATATGGTGCCCGACAAACGCAAGGATGTGAAGCATGATTTCCTGAAAGACCCTATTGAAACATGGATTGATGGTGAGTGGCTCAAGGCCAAAGGCACTACCCTGGGTGCTGACAATGGCATTGGTGTGGCTACCGGTTTGGCAGTATTAGCCGACGACAGCATTGAACATGGACCGATAGAATGTCTCTTTACTCGTGACGAAGAGACTGGTCTTACTGGTGCTTTTGAATTACAAGAGGGATTTGTGCATGGTGATATCCTCATCAACCTCGACTCTGAAGACGAGGGCGAGATTTTCATAGGCTGTGCCGGAGGTGTTGACTCTGTGGGTACTTTCAATTATCAAGATGTAGAGGTACCAGCCGACTACTACGCTTGCCGTATCGAGGTGAAAGGTCTCTTGGGTGGTCACTCAGGCGATGATATCCATCGTGGTCGTGTTAATGCCATTAAAATTCTCACCCGCTTCTTGACCAAAGCAGCAAAACAATATCACATTTATTTATGCGAGATTGGAGGAGGCAGCTTGCATAATGCTATTCCAGCTGTAGCACATGCTGTAGTAGCATTGCCAGAAGCCGACAAGCACAACCTACGTGCCCTGCTTAACGTGTTTACTGCTGCAGTCCAGGCAGAAAGTAATGTTACCGATCCAGGATTGGAAATCATTATGGATAGTGTGGCTACCCCAAAGACTGCCATCGACTGCGACAGTGCCAAACGTATCTGCCAGACACTATATGCTTTACCACATGGTGTATTCTGCATGAGTCAGGATGTGCCTGGATTAGTGGAGACCAGTACGAATCTTGCCACAGTAAAGATGGATGCTGCCGCACACCATATTATAATAGGTACTTCTCAACGCAGTTCAACAGAGTCTTCTAAGGAAGATATTGCCACGATGGTCCGCACTGTTTTAGAGATGGGAGGAGCAGAAGTGACACATGGAGATGGTTATCCTGGTTGGAAGCCCAACCCACATTCTGAAATACTTACTATTGCTGTTGATAGCTACAAACGCTTATTTGGCAAAGAGCCTGCTGTAAAAGCCATTCATGCAGGCTTGGAATGTGGCCTGTTCCTCGACAAATATCCTCAGCTCGACATGATCTCGTTCGGCCCTACCCTCCGTGGTGTACATACCCCCGACGAGCGTATGTTGATTCCTACGGTCGATTTGTACTGGCGTCATTTACTGGATATCCTCAAGAATATCCCAGTAAAGAGTTAAACTTAGCCGAAATGGATGTATAGCAAAAAATTACAGCTATTAATATTATTATTGTCGGTTGCGGTTAGCTGTCTATGTCAAGACAGCTACCGCTTCCGCATTGTCAGCTATAACGTCGAAAACCTGTTCGACTACCAACATGACACACTCAAGAACGACTACGAGTTTCTGCCTGATGCTACCCGTCATTGGAACAGACAGAAATACCAGAAAAAGCTAGATGATTTGGGCCGTGTTATCATCGCTACTGGTGAATGGACACCCCCTGCCCTCGTAGGACTCTGCGAAGTAGAAAATGAGCATTGTCTTACCGACCTGACAGAACATTCGGTACTGAAAGAAGCAGGCTACCGCTACGCTATGACCGACTCACCCGATCAGCGAGGTATTGATGTCGCCTTGCTTTACCAACGAGAAGTTTTCAAACCTATCAGCATTCGCAGCTATAGGGTACCAGCTCTCACCAAGCAAAAGAATGCCACACGCGACATTCTCCATGTTACAGGCGAACTGCCAAACCATTCGTTGCTAGACGTTTTTGTATGCCATCTCCCCTCCCGATCTGGAGGCGAGAAGGAATCGGAACCCTACCGTATCCTGGCAGCTGGGACACTGAAACAAGCGGTGGATAGCCTACTACAAGTACGCAAAAAAGCACAGATAGTGATTATGGGTGACTTCAACGACTACTACAACAACCGCTCAGTGTCTGAAGTAGTAACTGCTCAACCCGTCACTACCCTCAAGGCTGACAAACAGCTGCTATATCATTTACTGGCAGCCAAGGAGAAAGCTTTAAAAGACTATGGCAGTTATCGCTATCAAGGCAGATGGAACTCTCTCGACCATCTTATCGTTAATGGCCGTCTGCTCCGACAGAAAGGTTCGTTCCACATCCTGCCTTCTGACGATGATTACTTGGTGAAAGCAGATGTATTCAGTGCAGATTTTCTGCTTGAAGATGATGATCGTTATGGTGGCAAATTACCCTTCCGCACTTACTCTGGCATGAAGTACA
>JAEEOD010000159.1 GCA_016284115.1 Bacteroidaceae bacterium | reverse complement strand
TGAATCCTTAACCGTGAACCAAGGTCGCCCTGAGCCAAAGCGAAAGCGCGGCAAATTGGCATCTCTGATGTCAGAGGACGCAAAGGCGACCGCCACGATTCACGAGCTTTCATATGACTTTGGATGTCGTATCACCCGTTTGTTCCAGTACCTTACTGAGGATGCAGAATACAAAGAATACGTACAGTCTAAGCAGATATATAGGAGTGGCACCTCAATAGGCGCCAATGTTAGGGAGAGCAAACATGCCCAAAGCGTGGCAGACTTCCTGTCAAAGATGTCTATAGCCTACAAAGAGGCTGACGAGTCAGACTATTGGCTCAACCTCCTTCATGACAATGGCTACCTCAATGATGACCAGTTTAATTCACTAAATAAAGACATAGACAGAATCCTAAAGGTGTTGGCCTCAATAGTAAAGACAATGAAGGAAAAGATAGAGGGAAACAAAAAGAAATAGGAATAAGGTTCTGGTACGCTAATGTAAGGTTCTGGTACGCTAAGGTAATGTTTTGAGCTCTAAGGTAAAGTAACCCTTAACCCTTAACCCTTCACCATGGTTATCCCTTAACCCTTAACCCTTAACCATAAGTTTGCCTCTCGCCCCTTGCCTCTAGGCTCTTGACTCATGGCCTATTAATCTATTAAACTACTAACCAATTAAGCTACTAAGCTAATTAAATAAACTCTGCGCAATCTGCTTCATCTGCGGAATCTGCGTTAAAATTTGGAATATATTTTTTAAACAATGACTAAGAAATATCATCATACGGAAGAAATTGCCCCAAAGGTATCCGAGCCTGTTGTCGCATATAACGCTCGCAACCCTCACAGCTCAACAGAGAAGTTTTCGCCTAATGCTCATAGCACAGATGAGATGCACGCCATCCTATCTGAGCGTATTTGTCGGGCCGAGGCAGGTCTGGAAGAAATAATTCCCAATCAAGTAGTCTTTGATACCATCCGTACTAAGTATGGCTTTTGAAATAGAGTGGCTTAAGGATGCACAGAATGAGTTGGATGCTGAGATTGCGTTTGTGCTGAACGAATTTGGGTTCAAAGCCGCTCAGAAGGCTTATCTACGAATACAGGATCATATAAACTGCTTGACAACTTTTCCTCAGATTGGAACATTATATCCCGAATTGACTTACAAAGACTTTGAGGTACGTAAACTCGTTATTCGTCAAGTCACAGTGTTCTATTCACCTCAGCCCGACAAAGTGACAATATTAGCAGTGTGGAACAACTATCAGAATCCTGCGAACATCCCGTATCGACTCTCTGATTTGGTATAAACAATGGTTTTCTTCAGCCTTCAGCCCTCAAACTTGTTTTCAATGTTTTTTCTTTTGGTTTGGTTTAAATTCCATTGGAATTGATGAGGTAGGTGTGGGCTTTTATCCGGAAGCTCGCTTACGAGGAAAAGCAGACAGCTACAGCATCAGAGACGTAGTCTCGACCAGAACAAAAGAGTTTTGGAGGTTTTGAAATAAATCCGTGTTATCTGTGCAATCCGTGTGAGGTTAAAAATTTTCCGAGCCTTTCGCGCTTTTCGATGTGGGTGAAAAGGTTGTCGTTAACGTTATCGTTATCGTTGAAACCATACAATAATTCAGCGCTAAAAACGTTATTATATATAATGGTGATGGGAATTCCTTTGCCATTCTGAGTTAGTAAACCAATAACAAATAACAAATTAAGGTAAAAAAATAAAATCTGCGCAATCTGCTCAATCAGCGTAATCCGCTCAATCAGCGTAATCTGCGCATTATATAATAATGTAATCTGCGAAAAATTTGAAACAAATTTTATGAAAAAAGTAATGTTAGTGTTTGGAACACGCCCAGAGGCCATAAAGATGTGCCCGCTGGTGAAAGAGTTCCAGAAACACCCAACAGAATTTGAAACTATAGTATGTGTTACTGGGCAGCACCGTGAGATGCTGGACCAGGTACTCACCATCTTTGATGTGAAGCCGGATTACGACTTGAACATCATGAAGCAAGGACAGGACCTGTATGATGTCACAGCCCGTGTGCTCACAGGTATGCGTGACGTGTTCAAAGAGTGCAAACCCGATGTGGTGCTCGTTCACGGTGATACCACCACCAGTACAGCTGCTGCACTGGCAGCCTTCTATCAGCAGATTCCTGTTGGTCATGTGGAGGCAGGTCTGCGTACACACAACATCTACAGCCCATGGCCAGAGGAGATGAACCGCCAAATAACGGGGCGTATTGCCACCTATAACTTCTCTCCCACTCCCCTCAGTGAAAAGAACCTTCAAGAAGAAAAGGCACAAGGCCAGATCTTTGTCACCGGTAATACTGTTATTGATGCCCTCCACATGGTTGTGGATAAGTTGAAGAACGACCCCAAACTTGCCGCAGAGCAAGAGGACGTCCTTAGAGCCGCAGGCTACGACATCAGTCGTTTATCAAACGGTAAACAGTCAAC
>JAEEOD010000158.1 GCA_016284115.1 Bacteroidaceae bacterium | reverse complement strand
CACCACCTGCTGCACCACGAGCACCACCATCTGGTAGTCGGCCAGCTTGCCGTGGCTCGTCATGTGGGCACAGAAGCCTTTCAGGTCGAGCGGCTTCTTCTCGTCCACCTCGGGGTACCACTTACCGAAATTCTCTGCTGCCTCGTTCTTGTTCTGGCGCAGGTTCACAACCATTGCAATTTTTCTTACTGCCATAACTTTTCTTGGTATTAAATTATTAAGGCGAACTTTCGGGTTACGGGTCGCCTCTTTCCGCTTGTTTTTCCCTTGTTTCTGGGGCTTTGAGAGTTCTGAATGCGCGCTTCTTTCATCCCTCTCATTTACGTTACAAAGGTACAAAAAATATTTGAAATATCCAAACATTTTTCCAATTATTTTTCAAAAAAATCTCCCCTGAGTTTACCCCCACTAAACTGTGGTTTACCGCCACTAAAGTCCGAGTTTTAGCGGCAGTAAAACTCTGACGTGGGTTGGTTGGGTTATTAAATAATGTATAAATTATGAATCAAATCGCATCATTATCAGGAATTATTAGTATCTTTGCCTGCGGAATAAATAATATACGTCTATGAATGCAGTATCTTTGAACAACCTTTGGACTTATATTCAGGGACTATCACTTACGGCAAGCAATCGCAAGTGGCTGGCAGAAAAGCTCATAGAACCAGAGAAAAAAGAGGTCATGAGCGATCAAGAAATTAAAGAAGGACTAACAGAAGCCTTCTCTCAACTTGATGGCTTAAAGCAAGGAAAGGTCAAAACACGTAGTGCCGAAGAGTTGCTTTATGAGCTTTGAGATAAAGACCATCGAAGTGTTTGATCGCCAAGCAAAACGTTTGGCGAAACACTATGCGTCCTTTAAACAGGACTATAAAGACTTTCTCGATGAGCTGCGCAAGAATCCTTTGATAGGAACAGATTTGGGGGGTGGCGTAAGGAAAGTCAGAATGGCTATAGCATCAAAGGGAAAAGGCAAAAGAGGCGGTGCAAGAGTCATTACGTATACAGCAGATGTCATTATTCGAACTGAGCAAGGACAGATAGTCCTCTTGTCAATCTACGATAAGTCAGAGCAGAGTACTATTACTGATAACGAAATCAAACGCCTTATGCAATTGGCAAAAGAGATAGAAGAATAAGGATGAACACAAAAAACTGAGGCTCCAAAAGGGTCTCAGTTTTCTTTTATAGCGGATAAGGTTTGCCTGTTTCAAGAGCGAAATAGCGCATCGGAGTTTACCGCCACTAAACTGTGAGTTTACCGCCACTAAAGTCCGAGTTTACCACCACTAAACTCTGACAAGCAAACAGGCATGCTGAAGTAGGAAAGTAGGAAATGCGGAAAGTGGACATTAAGCGTTTCTGAGTGCGGAAAAGAGACTTTATATGTAGAAGTTCTTTTTAATTATTATTATTAATAATATTATTACCATTATAAAATCTCCTTCAAAATACCTTAATGTCCACTTTCCTACTTTCCTACTTTCCTACTTTCTCATCGATACGGAAGTGCCCTTCTATTAAATAATGTATATTCCCCCACTTAATGGTCGACTCCCCCATAAAACGCCCATGACTAATTTTCTTCGCCGTTTTCTTGGAAGTCTCGGGAAAAGTTCGTATCTTTGCGGTCGGTAATAAGAATACTTATGGCAAAAGAAGACATTGTACAGGCGTGGCTCTACCACGTACATGAAGACATCAGTGCAGCTGAGTGCCTGCTGCAAGGAGGGCACTTGCTCTATGTGGCCTTCCTCTGTCATCAGGCCATAGAAAAGGCGCTGAAGGCTTACTATGCCGCTTACAACGACGATGAGCCACCCTACACCCACAGCCACATGCGACTGTTGGATGTATGCGGACTAACGGGTGATATTTCACCCGAGCATCTGAGGTTCATTGATATCATGGTGCCTATGTACATCAAGGCTCGCTATCCTGAGCAGAAGGTTGCCGCAGCACGGTCGCTTAGCAAGGATGGCTGCTTACACATCATCGAAACAACTAAAGAACTGACGCAATGGATAGAAGAACGCTTACCCGAGACGAAGCCATCGACACCGTCCGACGCTACAAGCAAGTGATAAGCCCTCGCTATAAGACTGAGCCGAAGGTCATTCTTTACGGTTCCTATGCCAAGGGCTATGCCAACCCTGACAGCGACATCGACGTGGCCGTCATCGTGCCAGAGAGTGAAATCACCGACCCATGGGAACAGTGGGCCGACATCGTTGGCGACGTCCGCAAAGTCAGCGTACTCATAGAACCCGTCCTTATGGAGGACCATGAAGACTCTATGCTCTACCGTGAAGTCATGCGCACAGGCGTGGCCGTGTAATATAACGAATAAGATAATGTATAACCCCTAAAAACATGAATGCCTATGGGCTGAGATTAAATAATTTGAATAAGGACATATAGGATGAACATCCGCTTTTAGATTCTTGTTCTATCGAAATCGCCAAATTTCAAGAACAATGTACAAGGACAGAAGTAGGAAGTTCGCGCCTTACGGCGTGGACTTTACTCGTTTAAGTACATAAGGTGTTTGGCGATACCTGATAGAACGTAGACGAAGTAATTTGTCCACGTTTTCATTTTAATACTTAAACGGCAATAGAGACATTAACTGCTACGCAGCAGTTCTCGGAGAAGATATTTGAAGAGATAATTGAAACTAATAATAATAACTAAAGTAACTATGATGATGAAGAAGCAATTACTGTTTTTAGTGCTGACGCTGCTGCCTTTGGTGGCAAATGCCGATAAAAGTGGTACATGTGGTGAAAACCTTACTTGGACTTTTGTGGAATCAACAGGAAAACTCACGATTTCAGGTTCAGGCCCTATGATAAATTATTATACAAATGATTCTGCACCATGGTACTCATACTCTTATCGTGGTATAATTAAAACGCTTGTCATAGAATCATCTGTTACGACTATTGGAACTTATGCATTCTGGGGATGCAGAGGCTTAACAAACGTCACCATTCCCAACTCCGTGACGAGCATCGGAGTTGAAGCTTTCTCAGGTTGCAGCGGTCTGACCTCCGTCACCATCCCCAACTCCGTGACGAGCATCGGAAGATATGCTTTCCAAGGTTGAAGCGGTCTGACCTCCGTCATTATCGCCTACTCCGTGACGGGAGTTGATTACAATCCTGT
>JAEEOD010000157.1 GCA_016284115.1 Bacteroidaceae bacterium | reverse complement strand
AAGTCCTGAGGAAGACAATGGCTTGAAAGATGAAATGATGCACAGTCCTCTTCACCTTATTATATATGAGGCCATGCGTGGCAAAGAAGAAAGGCCCTATAAAGTTCAACACAACGCTGCTCAACGAACAGTTGAGCTATTCTTGCTATTGCTTGACCGACAATTTCCCATTAACTACCCTCAAGAGAAACTGGAGATGCGTTCGGCTACTGACTACGCCCAACGGTTATCCATTCATGTGAACCACCTGAACCGAGTGGTAAAACAAGTAACAGGAAAGACGACTACCGACATTATTGCCAGCCGCATCACCAAAGAGGCCATACGGCTACTCCAGGATACGCAACTGAATATTGCAGAGGTTGCGTATGCGCTTGGCTTTGAAGAGCAAGCCTCTTTTACGGGCTTTCTTAAACGAAGGACTGGGAAAAGTCCTAAAGAAATCAGAATTGTTTGAAATCAACAAACTATGGTTTGAATTTAATAATTATCATATCTATATAAATAACGAACTTTGCAAACGAAAAGGAATCTATGAAAAAGTCGATGAACGAACTGATTGAAAAGCTCCATGAAGAAGGTTGCTCGTGTGTGGTTAGCAACAAGGAAGTAAGGACATACACTCATCGAGGGGTGGATGACCTTTACAGATTGCTGAAGCAAGAGCCTACATTCCTGAATGGTGCTGAGGTAGCCGACCGTGTTGTAGGGAAAGCTGCTGCTGCCATGATGGTTAAGGGAGGCGTAAAAAACGTATATGCCGACCTTATCAGTTTGTCTGCATTGACACTGCTACGCGATGCAGGAGTAACGACAGACTTCGACCAGCTGGTAACCTACATCAAGAATACCAAATTGACTGATTGGTGTCCTGTTGAAGCCCTGTGTTACAACGAACAGACAGTAGATGAGATATTACCTATCGTTCAACGCTTTATGGAAAACAAAGAACAGTTCTTCCAAACGAAGTCATAGGATTCCTTCACGGTATTATTTGAAGCATAGCTTTAAAATAACAACCAGCTAATATTAGCGAAACGTTTATTATTATAGATATGAAGTATTTATTTGTTTTGTGTGTCATACTCACTGGCACTTTTATGTCTGCGCAAGCGCAAAATGCCGACATTTCTAAAGATGTAGAAACGGATGAAGTGGTAGTTACCGGTACGAGAAACAGCACCGATATTCGCCATTTGCCAATGACCATCACCACGGTTAATCATTTAAAACTTACTGAAAGTCATCGTTCATCAGTACTCCCTACCCTTACTGAGCAAGTACCCAGCCTTTTCGTCACCTCTCGTGGCGTAATGGGTTATGGCGTATCTGGCGGTGCCGCTGGTGGTATTTCCCTGCGTGGTATCAGTGGTGGTAGCGGTCAGCTGATGGTGCTGATTGACGGCCATCCACAATACATGGGCATCTTCGGACATCCCATTGCAGACGTATATCAGAGCCTGATGTCAGAGAAAGTAGAAGTACTGCGAGGCCCGGCCTCCGTCCTTTACGGTTCCAACGCTATGGGAGGAGTCATCAACATCGTAACACGCAAGATGCTGGAAGATGGAGTAAAGACCGATGTCAGTGTAGCCTACGGCTCCTACAACACATTGCAAACAGAAGCTACCAATCGTGTAAAGGCTGGTAAGTTCAATAGCGTATTGTCGCTCTCTTACAATCGCACTGATGGTCATCGCAAGCACATGGAATTTGAGCAGTATGGCGGTTACGGCAAAGTGGGCTATGACTTTACTGACAACTGGAAAGCTCATACTGACCTGAATCTTACTCATTTCAATGCCACCAACCCAGGCACCATTCAGGCACCTATCTTAGAAGGCGACCAGTGGATTACCCGTGGAGCAGCCTCTGCCGCTATTGAAAACAACTATGAGAAGACCTCAGGTACTTTGAGCTTCTTCATCAACTGGGGACATCATAAAATCAACGACGGTTATACCCCTGGACCAGAAAGCGGTCCGCAGAAAGCATTCTATCTTTCCGATGACTCCATGATGGGAATCTCCTGGTTCCAAAGCGTACAACTCTTTGAGGGCAACCGCCTCACAGGAGGTTTCGATTTCCAGCACATCAAAGGACATGCCTGGAACGAATCACGCGCCACAGGAGAAGTAACCAACACCTATGCCGACAAGTCACTGAACGAAGTAGCCGGCTATATAGATTTCCGTCAGGACATCACCTCCTGGCTCACCATTGATGCCGGTTTACGTTTAGATCACCATTCACAAGCAGGCACCGAACTCATTCCACAAGGAGGATTGTCATTCCGTCTGCCACACGATGCCCAGATCAAGGCAATGGTCAGCAAAGGATTCCGCAACCCCAGCATCCGCGAAATGTATATGTTCCCACCCCAGAACGACGAGTTGAAGCCCGAAAGACTCATGAACTATGAGTTATCATTCACTCAGCGAGTACTGGATGGCGCCTTGAATTATGGCATTAACCTCTTTTACTTAAAAGGAGACAACATGATTCAGACCGTGCGAATAGATGGAAAACCACGTAACATGAATACAGGAGAAATCGAGAATTGGGGTATTGAAGGCAACATCGCCTATCGCATCAACAAAGCATGGAGCGTGAATGCCAACTACAGCTACCTGCACATGAAGAATCCAGTATTGGCAGCCCCCAAGAACAAACTGTTTGCAGGCGTGAACTACAGCCATGATCGCTGGAGTTTCAATACAGGCATACAATACATCAACGGTCTCTATACAGCAGTGGGCGACAATCCACAGAAAGAGAACTTCATCATTTGGGATGCCGATGTCAACTATAAGTTAGCCGATTTCGCCACCATCTTTGTCAAAGGAGAAAACCTACTGGCACAGAAGTATGAAATCAACGCAGGATTCCCAATGCCAAAAGCCACCTTTATGGGAGGTATTCATTTGACGTTCTAATTTTTTTACGTACGATATTTATTTGTGTGAGAGACATCGTCTGCGTGATGCAGGCGATGTTTCATTTAAGGACTAAAAAAAGGCACGGGATATACATGGACGCTTCCATAATCCCGTGCCAATCAACCATTCACGAAGTCAAAATTAGAAAATAAATCATAGTTGATTAGGTTTAGTCTGGTTTTTGGTATTTTCTTATTTTTCTAGTCTAAAATTTCGTTTTTTAAAAAATAAATGTTTTCTTTGTCCTTTGAACTGATGCAAAGATACATCATAGTTTGTTTGATAAATGTACCATTTGTTACGAAGTCTGTTAATAAAAGTTAATTATGGATCTGAGCGACCTTTTAAACATCGATTTCTTTAAAGGATTAACCGAGGCCGATATGGCCAATCTTCTCTTTGCTGTTCCTGGTGCCAAGAGAAAGTACAAGGAAGGAGATTATGTAGCTCACCAAGGTGAGGTATGCGATAAGATTGCCATTATGACGAAAGGATCAGTTTGTTCCATCATGATTAATGAGTATGGCAAAGAACTAATCCTGAGCAATATCGAAAGTCCTGACGTCTTGGGTTATACCTATCTTTTCGCTACAGAAAACAAATTCAATGTGAATCTTATAGCCAAAACTTCCTGTGAAATGTATTTTATTGAAAAAGAGCGTATAGTAGCTTTAATGCACGAACGTCCTGCTTTCATGCAATCCTATATAAGAGCTATGGCAGATAGAGGTTTGATCGTTTTCAAACGACTTTACGAACTCAATCTGAGCAGTTTGAAACAGCGTTTGTTGAAATATTTGGAAAAGAATCCAGAAATTACCAACCAAACCGAGCTCGCCAAGCTATTCGGCGTCACTCGCCCCTCACTCTCCAGAGCACTGGCAGAGTTAAGGCGCGACGGACTTATCGACAAATAAAGCCTATAACTTCTTAGAAGGATACATTGCTTCCCACCAACTATCATCATCCTGCAACCACTTCTGGAACCAGGCAAAGATAGTGTTCTGCCAACGTATGCGCTTGTCATAGTCCAGAATATGATGGTTCTGACCCTCCACCACAACAAAAGCCGTCGGTCTGCCCAGCAACTTCAAAGCAGTAAACATCTGAATACTCTCACCCACAGGCACATTGGTATCTGCATTGCCATGCAGGAACAACAGAGGTGTATGTATCTTGTCGGCATTGAACAATGGACTCTGGTCCACATACAGGTCTTTGCGTGTCCAAGGATAACTGTTTGCCATACTCACCTCACTATAGCTATAGCCCCAATAGCCTTCGCCCCAATAGCTTGTGTGATCGCTGATACCCGCATGAGAGATAGCAGCTGCAAAGATATCGGTCTGGGTTTGCAGATACTGCGTCATAAAGCCACCGTAAGAAGCTCCGATACAACCAATCTTCTTCGCATTGACAAACGAATGTTCTTTCGTAAACTGCTTCACGCCCTCGATGATATCCTCTGCTACGCCCTTGCCTGCTGTATTCACATGACGGGCAGCAAACTCCTGTCCAAAGCCAGTAGCGCCACTTGGGTTCACCACATAAACTACATAGCCCATTGAGGCATACACATGCTGCGGATAACGGCTTTCAAACGTGCGACTGGTCGGACTGCATCCACCATAGTAGTCCACCACCATGGGATATTGCTTATTCGGGTCAAAATCTGCAGGTAGGTAATAACGTCCATAAATCGTATCACCACGACTATTCATGAAATTCCAGCTCTTACAATCGCCCAATTTGATGCCATCCAGCAACTCTTGGCTCAAATCCTCCACCAAACAACAGTCATCATCCTTCAGGTTCACAGAATAGATGCGGTCGGAATTCTTAGTCCCCTGTCCACAATACACCATCTCTGGAGCCTTGTTTGCCAACGAGAAGCTCTTCACCAGTTCTTCGGGAACACGCATCTGGTGAATCTCCCACGTTTTAGGTTCCATCCTATACAGACTCACGCTGTCTTTGTTCTCCGCCATGAAATAGATTTTCCCATCCGCACTACTCCACTTTACGCTCGACACATTCGGATTGAAATACTTCGTAAGCGGTTTCACTTCCTTATCCTTCACATTCATCACATACAACTGATAGTCATACATGCTGGGCACCTGATCAGGCTTCACATTCTTACCCACACCATTAAATGCCTCAGGTGAACCTTGGAACAACACTTGCGAAGCATCAGGCGAGAAGGATCCCCCTGCCAAAAAGCCATCACCCTCCACCAGTTTCTCAACTTCCAACGTGTTGACATTCATGCGATAAACAGACTGCAAAATAGTCGGGCGCTCAGTCAGTCGGTCGGTACTCACGCTGAACAAGATATACTTGCCATCCTGTGAGATATCATTGAGGTACATATTACGATAGCCATAGGTAAGCTGTTGCAACACATGACGTTTCAAATCATATTTCGCCAAATAGCTCCTATCACGCCAACCAGGTTGTCTATCGTCTGGCTCCAGTACTTCATACACATCCTTACGCTCCTTAGGACCTTCCTGGCGCATCATATAGATGAGATAGTCCTCAGTAGGGGCGAAGATGGCTCGACCTTCAGGCAACTGACTCGCCAGCACCTCCTCGGTACCCGTCAACGGGTTCACTACCACCAGTTCTCTGCCCTGCTTCCCAGATCTGAAAAAATAATACTTCGACGAACGGGGCATCCACTGGGCATTGTCTTCACTTTGCTTAAGGATTCTCCCTGAAGAAAGTTCAGAAATCTTGGTAGAATAATATGTCTTACCCCCAGGCAAAGTTTCGGTATAGTTGGTGATAAGATACTTCCCGTCAGCTGAGAGCGATGCCCCACTGAATCGCTTTCCATGCAGGATATCAGTCAGCAGGATATTTCTGCCCGCTTTGGTATCAGTCAGTTTCACCAACCCTTTATCAGCGATGCCGATGCTCACCTTCACTTTTTCTTCATTGTTCTTAGCGGTCAACGCCTTAATCACCACCTTATGGGTACCTGGTTCCAACACTATACTATCCATCCCCACCTTAGTACCATCTAGATAAACATGATATTTATTCAGTCCTTCCACCGTTAGCTTTGCTTTCCCATAGCGGTTATTCTGCATGGTGAAACCCATCAGATGCAAAGCATGTTCAGCATCCGACTTAGGAAGAGAGATACCATCACTGCCTTTAATGTCAGTCCGCCCAGATGTAAACACATCAGTCAGTGGTAAAGGTGTATCTATCAATGACTCAGCAGAGTACTTCTTTGCATTGACATCCGTCTCATCCACCATGTAAGGTTGTTGCATAGCGAAAGGACCAGCATATTTCAAGACATTCACTTTAATGTCTTCAGCTTGCACATTGGTAGCACCTGCTGCCAATGCCATAATAACCAGAATCTTCTTCATCTTACTTTCAATTAGTATTTATTAACGGCAAAGGTAACAAAAAAAACACTATCTTTGCAACTAAAATGACAAATATGGCAGAAAACAAGATAGTAAGTTTGCAAAACGCAAGGGTAAAACAAGTGGTGGCACTCCAGCAAAAATCAGCTGAACGTCGCAAACAGGGCGTTTTTGTGGTGGAAGGAGTCAGGGAGTTGCAACATTGTCTGAAGGCAGGTTTTACCATCAACAGCATCTTCTTCTGCTCCGAACTAACCAGCACCAATTCCCTGCCTCAATTCTCTGACAACGTAGCAGCATACAAAGTTTCTCCTGAAGTGTACGAAAAGATGGCCTACAGGGGAACCACAGAGGGAATCATCGCCATCGTGCAAGCCCGACAACTCAGATTGAATGACCTTCAACTCAAGAAGAATCCCCTGCTGATGGTATTGGAAAGTGTAGAGAAGCCAGGCAACTTAGGTGCTATCTTACGAAGTGCCGATGCCGCTGGTGCCGATGCCGTCATCGTATGCGACCCACTGACCGACCTTTACAATCCCAACTTGATTCGCAGTTCTATCGGTGCCATATTTAGCGTACCATGTGTATCCTGTTCTTCAGAAGATTGCATCAGTTTCTTAAAGTTAAACAACATCAAAATTCTGACAGCACAATTGCAAGATTCCAAGTTGTATTATGATACTGATATGACCTGTGGCACTGCCATCATCATGGGAACAGAATCCACTGGTTTGACCAACACTTGGCGCCAAGTTGCCGATGCCCATATCCGCATCCCCATGCTCGGACAACTAGACTCGCTGAATGTAAGTGTCAGCGCCGCTATCCTGCTTTACGAAGCCGTAAGGCAACGAAACAAATCATAGGATTAAGATTCATTCCTCTTTAGAATATTTTTTTTCGTGATGAAGCAAGAACCATTGCACAGAATGGTTTAAAACAATAATTTTGCAACTCGAAAATGGCAGCAAAGATCAAAGAAAGCAAAGACGAATTGTTACTGTTTATCCGTCAGGGTAAGCCAATGACAAAGGCACAACAACTTAGGTTGGTGTTGCAGCTATCTACCCCTGCCATCCTCGCCCAGCTCACCACCACCATGATGCAGTATATCGACGCCTCAATGGTGGGAAGTCAGGGTGCCAACTCCTCTGCCTCCATCGGACTGGTAGAGACCACCACATGGATGATGGGCAGCGTATGCTCTTGTGCTGCAGCAGGTTTCTATGTACAGGTGGCGCATCTCTTGGGTGCCAACGACGATAAGGGAGCTCGTTCCGTACTTCGTCAGGCATTGGCTAGTGTCATCGGCTTTGGTTGTGTAATGGGCTTGTTAGGTTTCATCATCAGTCCTTGGTTGCCCATCTGGTTGGGTGGCAATGCAGACATCAATGCTATGTCATCTGCCTATTTCGCCATATTCTCGTTGGGTATCCCCATCTTCCAAACCAGCATGTTAGGTTCAGGAATGTTGCGCAGTAGTGGCAACATGATAATACCCAGCATATTGAGCGCCGTGATGATGGTGCTTGATGTAGTGTTTAACTTTTTCCTGATATTCCCTTCTCGTATGGTAGAATTTTTAGGAATGAACCTATATATCCCTGGTGCAGGCTTATCGGTCGTAGGAGCCGCTATAGGCACTGTAAGTGCCGAATGTGTGGTTGCCTGTCTGCTGATGTATTTCTTATGCTTCCGCTCCAGAGATCTGAGACTCACCATCGACAAAGGCAGTTTCAAACCCACGTGGAATTACATCAAGAAGGCTTTGCACATCGGTGGCCCTATGGGTATTCAACAAGTGGTGATGAGCAGTGCCTATATCGCTACCACCGTCATTGTGGCACCTCTTGGCACCTTTGCCATAGCAGCCCATTCCTTCGGCATCGTGGTGGAAAGTCTGTGCTATATGCCTGGGTATGGTATAGCCGATGCTGCTACAACCCTCGTAGGACAAAGCATGGGTGCCGGACGCAAGGAACTGACCAGGAAATTCGCTTATATGACGGTTGGCTTGGGCATGTGTGTAATGGCCATTATGGGTGCTATCATGTACGCAACAGCACCATTCGTACTGGGCATCATGACACCAGTAGAAGAAGTAAGGCAACTGGGTGTGATGGCCTTGCGTATCGAAGCGTTTGCCGAACCTATGTTCGCTGCAGCCATCGTATGCTACGGTGTTTTTGTGGGTGCTTCCGACACCCTGATACCAAGTGGTATGAACCTGTTCAGTATGTGGGCAGTACGTATCCCTCTGTCGGCCGTTCTTGCGGCTACCTTAGGATTGAAGGGCGTTTGGATTGCCATGTGTGCAGAGCTCTGCTTCCGCGGTTTTATCTTCCTCTGTCGTTTAAGATGGGGTAATTGGATGAAATTGACAATTGAACATAAATAAGTAGATTAAAATATGAAAGAAATTAAGAACCAAGTTTTTGGAGGCGAACGTCCTCTGTTTGAGACACATGACACCATTCTCGACCATGTAAAGATTACCTTTGGTGAGTCGGGCATCAAGGAGTGCAGCAACATCATCTGCCGAAACTGCTATTTTGAGGGGAAATATCCATTGTGGCACGTAAAGGGCTCCGAAATCACCAACTGCTATTTCGCTCCTGGCTCACGCTCAGCCATCTGGTATTCCGACGACATGAAAATGACGGATTGTGTCATCAATGGACCGAAATTCTTCCGAGAGATGAAAAATCTGGAGTTGAACAATGTCACCATCAACGATGCCGACGAGACCTTCTGGGGCATCGACGGGCTGGTACTGAACAATGTTACCCTGCACGAGGGCACTTATCCTTTCATGCACTGCAACAATATCAAGGTCAATGGTTTGGATAGCGATAGCAAGTATGTGTTCCAGTATTGCAAGAATATCGAAGTGCACAATGCGCACATCGTTACCAAAGACTCCTTCTGGGAGGTGGAGAACGTTACTATCTACGACTCCTACCTCGATGGAGAATACCTCGGTTGGCATTCAAAGAACCTGCGATTGGTGAATTGCCACATCGCTGGCGAGCAACCCCTTTGCTATGCCCAAGACCTTGTACTCGAGAACTGTACCTTCGACGCTGAGTGCGATCGTGCTTTCGAATATTCTACTGTTCAGGCCGACATCAAGGGTCATATCAAGAGTGTGAAGAACCCTATGAGTGGCCGTATTGTTGCCGATAGCTATGGTGAGATTATCATTGACGAAAACATCAAGGCACCAGCCGATTGCCAAATCTTAACTAGAGGATGAAGTACGATTTTGATAAACAGATTGAGCGTCGAGGCACCAACTCCTACAAATGGGACTCATGCGCAGAGGGCGTCATCCCCATGTGGGTAGCCGATATGGACTTCCAAACAGCCCCCTTTATCATCGAGGCTCTGCACAAACGAGTGGAACACGGCATCTTTGGCTACACCCAAGTGCCTGACAGCTATTACGATGCAGTGGTCAACTGGTTCAAGCACCGTCATGGGTGGACCAACCTCCAAAAAGAGTGGATACTCTACACCTCAGGCGTAGTACCAGCCCTGTCGGTCATCATCAAGGCCTTTACCCAACCAGGCAACCAAGTCATCGTGCAGACACCCGTCTACAACTGCTTCTTCTCCTCCATCCGCAACAATGGATGCGAGATAGTAGAAAACAAGCTGATATACAAAGACCAAACCTACCAGATGGACTTTGACGACTTGGAGCGCAAGGCAGCTGACCCCAAGGCGAAGTTGTTGCTCTTGTGCAACCCCCATAATCCAGCAGGCAGAGTGTGGACACGCCAAGAGCTCCAACGCTTGGGCGAGATTTGCATCCGACACAATGTTTTAGTCGTCAGTGATGAAATACATTGCGAGTTCGTCTTCCCAGGCCACCAGTATGTACCCTTCGCCTCCATCTGCGAAGAACTCCAGCACCATTCCATCACCTGTAACGCCCCCTCCAAAGCGTTCAATACAGCAGGTCTGCAAATCGCCAACATCATCAGCGACAACCCCGATTATCGCCAGCGAATCGACCGTGCCATCAATATCAACGAGGTATGCGATGTCAACCCATTTGGTGTGGTTGCCCTGCAAGCTGCATACACTGATGAAGGTGCAGAATGGTTGTGTCAACTCAATGAATACCTGCTTGATAACTACAATTACTTAAAGGAATACTTTTCCAAAGAAATCCCCCAATTCCCTATCACCAAACTCGAGGGAACCTACCTCGTTTGGGTGGAAGTTAAGGGGAGTCTCGATGCACCGCCCCCTTCTTTCGAAGACTACCTCCTTGAGCATCATCAGGTATTGGTCAACGATGGTAGCATGTATGGCGACAATCGCTTCATTCGCATCAATTTGGCTTGTCCGAGAAAACGTTTGGAAGAAGGTCTGCATCGCATCGCCGATGGCCTGAAAGAATTATTGTAAAAAATTGCTCATATTTCAACAAATCTTTATACCTTTGCCCCAATTAAAATAAAATTTAATTGGAATAAAAGCAATGAAAGATTTCTTTAAGTATGTTTTGGCCACCATTGTAGGCATCATCGTAGCCGGAGTGGTCATCATGTTCTTAGGCGTGCTCACCATCTTCGGACTCGCCTCATCTTCCGACAAGGATGTAAACATCGAAGACAATTCAGTACTGAAGCTTGAGCTGAACGGCACCATTTCCGAGCGAGCTCCAGAGAGCTCCCCACTCGACTTCCTGAGCCAGCTCAACCCTATGGGCAGCGTAGAAACCCTGGGCTTGAACGACGTGCTATCAGCCATCAAGAAAGCCAAGGAGAACGAAGATATCAAGGGCATCTATCTGTTGGGTGGCACCCTGGATGCACAACCCGCTTCTGTCGAAGCCATCCGCAATGCATTGGTAGATTTCAAGGAATCAGGCAAGTTCATCATCGCCTATGCCGACACCTACAATCAGCTGGAGTACTACATCTCCAGTCTTGCTGACAAGGTGCTGCTGAACCCGAAAGGCTCACTTGACTGGCATGGTTTGGCAGGCATGAATATGTTCTACAAAGACCTGATGGACAAGCTCGGCATCGAGATGCAGATTTTCAAGGTAGGTACTTTCAAGAGTGCCGTTGAGCCATTTATGCTTTCTGAGATGAGCGATGCCAATCGTGAGCAGGTAGCAGCTTACCTCGGCTCCATCTGGGAGAAGTTCTCTGACGAAGTGGCCACCTCTCGTAATCTAAGCAAGGAAGCCCTCAACCAAATTGCAGAAGAAGGTGCTATGTTCAAGACAGGCGACGAATTGATTGCCGCTGGTTTAGTGGATTCACTGATCTACAAGAACGATATGCGCACTTATCTCAACCGCTATATGGGTTTGGACGAAGACAAGAAAGTTAGTGCGTATAGCGTGTCAGATATGCGAGGAGTAAAGCGCTACACCCCTAAAGACAAGAGTGGCAACATCGTAGCTGTATATTATGCTGTAGGAGATATCGACGGTGGTGGTTCAATCATGCCAACCACAGACGAAGGCATCAACTCAGAGAAAGTCATCAAAGACCTACGCAAACTGAAGGACGATGACGACATAAAGGCAGTAGTCTTTCGTGTCAACTCTCCTGGTGGCAGTGCCTATGGTTCTGAGCAAATCTGGTATGCTATCAGCCAGCTCAAAGAGAAGAAACCAGTGATTGTGTCTATGGGCGACTTTGCCGCATCAGGTGGTTACTACATCAGTTGCAACGCCGATACCATTGTAGCCGAGCCTACCACCCTCACCGGTTCTATCGGCATCTTCGGTATAGTACCCAACTTCCAGGCAGTTGCCAATAAGATTGGCGTGAACTTCGACACTGAGAAAACTAATGCTTTGGCCGATATGGGCAACACCTTCCGTCCTATGACAGAGACCGAGAAAAACCTGATGCAAAAGATGGTAGAAAATGGTTACGACCTCTTCACCACACGTTGCGCTGAAGGTCGTGGCATGACACAAGAGCAGATTGACGCCATCGGTCAAGGTCGTGTATGGACAGGTGCTATGGCACTGGAACGTGGCTTGGTAGATGTGTTGGGCGGACTTGACGATGCCATCGACATTGCCGTTAAGAAGGCAGGCGTTGAAAGTTATACCCTTAAGAACTATCCTGAGCAGGAAAGTGGCATCTTCAGCATGCTCTCTGATGCAGTGAAAGACAACTCCATCCGTCAGCAAATGCTCAAGGGCGATGCAGCTAAGATCTTCAACGATGTATATAAGATTAGTCAGCTCGACAAGATAGACCGCATTCAGGCACGTATGCCTTACGATATCGTTATTAAATAAGATTTGGTAACAAGAAACAACATAAAGATTTACAACAGTCTGGTGCCTATATCGTTGGTATACGATATGGGCACCAGACTTCGTAACGCGTTGTACAACAAGCATTGGTTCAGCTCCAAGAGTTACCCCTTGCCTGTAATTTGCGTGGGCATCCTC
>JAEEOD010000156.1 GCA_016284115.1 Bacteroidaceae bacterium | reverse complement strand
TGACAAGTATGGTCATGTCTACTTGATTGACTTTGGAGCCAGCAAGCATATAGAGCAGAATAGCACCCTTACGACTTCTTTGGCATTAGCCTTTACAAGAGGGTATTGTCCCCCAGAGTTGACGGATTTCTCATTCGAAAGCCAAGCCAGTTTCGTTCAGGCATTGAAAGACATCGGCCCATGGACAGACATCTACTCATTGGGTGCTACCATGTATAACTTGTTAACCGATAACATTCCACCATCATCCAACCGCCTGTATAAAGTAGGTCCCAATGCCTTTATGTTCCCCAACGACGTGTCTGAATCCACCAAAAACCTAATTGTATGGATGATGAAGCCAAATAAGGAAGAAAGACCACAAAGTTTAGAAAGTGTATTATTAAAATTGCAAAGCCCTTCTCCTCAAAACTATACTGCCATTAAAGTTAAAGCTTTTTTCGCTTTATTATTTTTTTCATTATTGGCCTTTCCTTTTGTTACTTTATTATTATATGCCATTGGAGGAGTGGAAAGTGTCCCAATAAGCATAGTAGTTTCTTTGATTCCTAGTTCTTTTATTACTAGATGGTTTTATAAAGAATGGAAGTACGCATATCTCTACTATGGTATAACTGACCCATAATGAGTTTGGAATGATGTTTTAGGGCTTCTTTTTTGTAAAGATGCCCTACGAGGCAACGTGACGAGGTGTAAGTATGAAAATCTCGTTTCGTGAATCCAGAAACAATGCTATCGGAGTAATAGACATGGATGCAAAAGAGTTTAATGCATTATAAAGAAACCAAATTAAAATGCAACACCTACAACCAAAGACCACCTTGCAAGGTGGGAAATACAGAATAGAGCGCGTGCTGGGGCAGGGCGGCTTCGGTATCACTTATTTGGGCTACAACACAGAAACAGAAAACATAGTAGCCATCAAAGAGTTCTTCATGCGTGGTGTTTCACTTCGTGAGAACGATGAAAGTACTGTTAGTATTAGTGTCCCAGATAATCGTGATTGTTTTTTTGAGCAAAAAGAAAAGTTTAAGAAAGAAGCAACGCGTATTCGTAAGCTAAACAATCCTTATATCGTGAAAGTGCATGATCTGTTCGAAGAGAATGGAACAGCATACTACGTGATGGACTATGTGGATGGCGAAAACCTGTCCGACCGTTTGAAACGAACAGGCAAACCCATGTCGGAGCGGGAGGTTCGCAAGATTCTGCCACAGATTCTTGATGCTTTGAAGGCTGTCCACGATACTGGCATCTGGCATTTAGACCTGAAGCCAGCCAACATTTTGCTCGACAAAGAGGGTGGTGTGAAACTGATAGACTTTGGTGCTTCTAAGCAGTTGAACCTCCAAAAGGGTGGAGCCACCACCAGCACTGCCATCAGCTATACCAATGGCTACGCCCCACGCGAACAGATGGAGCAAAATTATGACAAGTTCGGCCCATGGACTGATATTTATGCCCTTGGAGCCACCCTGTATGATTTGCTAACTAACAAACGCCCACCGCTGCCTACCGACATTGATGATGATATTACAGAAGACAAACATGTTTCTCTTCCATTCCCCGAAAGTGTAAGTAACGAGATGAGAAGCAGCGTTCTGTGGATGATGAATACGAACCGCACCAAACGCCCTCAAAAGATTGATGCAATTACTAAAGTGAGAAAAGATAAAGAGGACGCAGACGAAGAAACACTTATTGCAAGCCCCCAAAGCGAAGTGTCGGTCGCTGTACATAAAGAAAAAACAGGAAACCGACACACTGGCGCTCTATTTTTTGGCTTCATTGCAATTTGTGTGGTATCTTTCTTGATATATTTAGCTAATAGCAAATCTGACGATACAAATCAGACTGCCAATGAGTACTATTCGACTAATACAAAATCAATGAGTACCGTCGAGTTATTTGATGAGAAAATGAGCACATGCAGTTGGAACCGTAACACATCCGGGACCTACAGCTTTAAATATCCCGATTTCATGTCTTCATCGTCATACTTTATGAATGAGGCTCCTGGTGAGGTTGAGGTCTATTCGTGGAGATCTGTACAATTGGCACATTGGCCGTGTTTGGGCAATTGGGCTATTGACATTGCAGAAAGCGGAAACTGGATTGCGAAAAACGCCCAAATCACCAATGTAACT
>JAEEOD010000155.1 GCA_016284115.1 Bacteroidaceae bacterium | reverse complement strand
CTAAAAGCAGGTGCCTATCGCTGCTTAGCCAACCGATATGGACTTCAGAAACTACACGCTAACAGCCACCTCTATACCTCAGATAAAACTTTGCCCAACTTTCCTGGTCGTATGCTCCAAGTAGAAGCTGTCAGCGGTTTTGGCAAGAAAGAACTAAAGACTCTACTATCAGAGCTTACCAAAGCCAATCTCACCGTTCGTAACTTCCCAGCCTCTGTGGCAGAACTGCGCAAACGCCTTCACCTCTCTGAAGGGGGTGATACCTATCTCTTCGTTACTACGCTAAATCCTGATCAAAAGATTATCATCAAATGTAAAAAGTGATTTTTATAAGCAAGGATAGTGGTAACAGGCATATACGGTATTTATTCACAAAATTGTTTCACATTTTTATCATTTCTTATATAATTAGTGGCATTTTTTAGGATATTTTTTAAAAAAAGAGGCAAAAAATTTGCAGTAAAAAAGATTTTAGGTAACTTTGCGCCCAATTATGTACTTTGCGGTCCATCAGTAAATGGAATGTTTAGAATTACGCATAAATGTAAATTATTTTGACAGTTATTTATTAATAATTAATTCTATGAAAGAAAGAGTATTAGTGCTTTTGGCTTGCTTATTTGCAAGCTTCACATTGGCAATGGCTCAGAATCTCACCGTATCAGGTACTGTTGTTGATGAAAACAACGAGCCTGTAATCGGTGCTTCTATTTTGGTAGAAGGTACAGCAAGAGGTACTATCACTGACATAGAGGGTAAGTTCACCATTTCCGGTGTTCCTGCATCTGCTAAGAATTTGCAGGTATCTTATGTTGGTATGAGAACTCAATTAGTTCCCATTACTACTGGTAACATTCAGATTGTTTTGAAAAATGATGCCGAAGTGCTCGACGAAGTCATGGTCGTAGCATACGGCACTACCACCAAAGCGTCATTTACTGGTTCTGCATCTGTTATGCGTGATACTGACATGTCAGCACAGCGCCAGTCACTGGTAAAATCATTTGAAGGTAAGGTGGCAGGTGTGCGTGTAGGTGCAGCTACTGGTGATCCTGGTGCTGACCAGCGCATCCAGATTCGTGGTATCGGTTCTATCAATGGTTCTACTCAACCTCTCTATGTAGTGGATGGTGTGCCTATCATGAGCGACGGTGATGCAACTTCTGGTCTGAAGTCTCAGTCAATCCTGGCTTCTCTGAACCCTGACGATATTGAGAGCATGACCGTGCTGAAGGATGCTGCTGCTTCTTCTTTGTATGGTTCTCGTGCTGCTAATGGTGTCATCATCATTACTACTAAGAAAGGTGCTATTGGCCGTACTCGCGTAACATATGATGGTGAAGTAGGTTGGAGCGAAGTGGCTAACCAGAAGGCTCTCAAAATGATGAATTCTAAGGAATTGAAACAGTACTATGAGGATGGTCTGGAAGGATACTTCGAACTTCGTGCTGGCTTAGATCCTGAAACAGCTCGCCAATATGCTATTGAAGAGGTGAACACTGCTTGGGAAGAAGGCGGTTGGTTCCACGATCCTTCTGGTAACACGAACACAGACTGGAGCAAGGAAGTTTATCGTAGAGGCGTTACCACTAACCATCAGGTAGGTATCAGCGGTGGTTCTGACAGAACTCAGTTCTATGCAAGCTTCGGCTATAACAAAGTAAATGGTGTAGTTAGAGGTAGCGATTTCGAACGTTTCAGCGGCCGTATCAATTTGGACCACCAAGTAACAGACTGGTTAAAGGTAGGTGTTAAGCAGATGATTTCTTACACCAATACAAATGGTTTCCGCGATCAGAACGACCAGAGCCAGGGTTTTGGTACTTCAGCTCCTCTGTCAATCATGTTCTCATCTGACCCTTCTGCAACTGTTAAGTTGCCTAATGGCGAATACAATCCTGATATCGCTTTTGGTAAGACAACCAATCCTCACTTGTCACAGAGCAAGAACATCAACGAGTTCTCTGAATTCGACAAGTCTAACACAATGCGTAGCATGACTAATGCTGACGTTGAAATCAAGTTGCCTTATAACTTCACTGCACGCTCAGTATTCGGTTATGACTATGTGGCTAACAACGAGCAGGAATTCTGGGCACCAAACTCAGTGAACGGCGCTTCATACAATGGTTTGGGTTCTCGTTATAACTTTACTAATACTACCCTGACTTCTTCTTCTACTTTGAATTATGCTAATAGTTTTGGCAAGCACAACTTGCAGGTATTGGCTGGTTTCGAGTTAGAGAACCGCAAGCTAAACTATACTTATGCAGCTGCTCAGGGTTATGTAACTTGGAAGTTACCTGAACTGGCTAACGGTTCTGACTATCGTGGCCGTAGCTATGAATATGGTTCTGCGATGTTGTCATGGCTGGCTAACGCTAACTACAACTATGACAACAAGTACTACTTGTCTGCTTCTTTCCGCCGTGACGGCTCTTCTCGTTTAGCTGCTGACAACCGTTGGTCAAACTTCTGGTCAGTATCAGGTGCATGGCGTATCAGCGGCGAAGAGTTCCTAAAGGACAATCCTTTGTTCAATGACCTGAAGTTGCGTGTTTCTTACGGTACCAACGGTAATTTACCTACAGGTTACTATCCTTACATGGGTACTTATGGTACAACTGCTGGTTATGGTAATGGTTCTGCTTATACATGGGCACAGCTTTCTAACCCAACATTAGGTTGGGAAAAGTCTCAGAACTTTAACGTTGGTTTGGACTGGAACTTATTTGGCCGTGTGGGTATAACAGTTGAGTACTACAATAAGCTGACTAAGGACATGTTGTTTGCGACTCCTATCTCATGGGTAACTGGCTTTGGAAGTAAGACTTCTAATCTCGGCAAGTTGACCAACAAGGGTCTTGAGATTTCTATCAGTTCACAGAACATCGTAACTAAGGACTTTACTTGGTCAACTGACTTTAATATTTCATTCCAGAGCAACAAAGTGAAAGAGTTGCCTAATGGAGAAGATGTTCAGTATGGTGATGGTGATATGTACATCCTGCGTGAAGGTAAGTCTATGCATACCTTCTATTTGCCTCAGTTTGTTGGTGTCAACAAGGAAACAGGTCTTGGTGAGTTCTGGATTGACCCAGAAGATCACTCTCAGGGTGTAACAAACACTTATGCAAAGGCTGGTAGCACTATCGTGGGTAAAGCAATTCCTGATTACCTCGGTGGTATCACTAACCGCTTTACTTGGAAGAACTTTGATTTGTCATTCATGATTTCATTCCAAGGTGGTGCAAGTATGTTCGACTACCCAGGTTACTTCTTGCAGTTCTCTGACGGTGTTCGTATTGGTTCATTCAATATGGTGAAGGATGTGGTTGGCAACTACTGGAGAAATCCAGGTGACGAAGTAGATAATCCTCGTCCTATCTATGCTAACCCTTATCGTTCAGATAAGTTCTCTTCACGTACCATCCGTTCTACTGACAATATCCGCATGCGTGATATTACTTTCGGCTACAGGATTCCTGTGAAGAAGAGTGTCATCAATAACATGCGTGTTTATTTCCGTGCTACCAATCCATTCTTGATTTACAATGCATCAAAGAATGTTGATCCAGATGTGGACGTGAATGGATATCGTCAGACAGACACACCTCCTACCCGTTCATTTGTATTTGGTGTGAACTTCGAGTTATAATTTTAAAAGAAGAAAATGATTATGAAGAATATTTATATCACTTTAGGACTGGTAGCAGGCTTGATATTAACTTCTTGCAGCGATTTTCTTGACAAGGAGCCATCAACCGCTCTGCCAGTGGATGAAGCCATTACCTCAGTAGAGGATTTGGAATATGCGCTGAACGGTGTAACTTACTACTTGACCGTTAACCAAATGTCATATCCTTCAGAATTTGGAGTATATGCTGACTTGCTTACTAATGAGTTCAAGGTAATTGATGACTATGGTCATAGTTCACCAATTTCTAACTACACTCTTACTAAGTATGATGAAATTGCCACTATCCCTTATCAGAATTTCTATAAGGCTATAGCTAACGCTAACAAGGCATTGGAAACTTCTGCAACTTTGAGTGGTGACGAAGTAAAGAACCTGCAAGGTCAGCTCTACGCATGGCGTGCATTGCTGCACTTTGACCTGGCTCGTTTGTACGCTCATATCCCCTCAACTGTTGCCAGCACTTCTGCTGCTGACTCAGGTATTCCTTTGGCTACTGAGGTGTTTGATGCTGATTACAAGCCAACTCGTGCTACTTTGGCAGAAACATACAACCAGATTATTTCAGATTTCACTACCGCTATTGGTATGCTGGATGAAAATAATGGCGTGGGATATATGAACAAGTTCGCTGCATTGGCTCTGCGTGCACGTGCTTACCTGTATATGGGTGACTATAGCAACGCTTTGGCAGATGCTAATGCTGTCATTAATAGTAAAATGTATGACCTCTATACCGTTGCTAACTATCCAACTGTTTGGGATGCTGAAGGTACTTCAGAGTCAATTCTGGAGCTACTGATCAATTCAACTTATAACGTACAGCGTTATTCTTTGGGCTACTACACTGACGCAAGTGGCTATCCTGAGGTCGGTTTGAATAATGATGATGGTGCTTTGTTTGAATACCTGTCAACTCATCCTGAGGACATCCGTTGTCATATGATTAAAGATCAGACTGGCGTCTCTGATGCTCCTGGTTATTATCCAGCTAAGTATCCTGGTCGTGGTGGCTCTCTGTATGTGAATAACCCTAAGATTATTCGTCTCTCCGAGGTATATCTGATTGCAGCTGAAGCTTCTTACTATCTCTCTGGTGGTGCTGCAGCAGCTTCATTTATCAACGAGATTGAGAAGAACCGTATTATCGAAGGTTATAAAGATGTAGATTCTGTTACTATTGATGACATCATCTTCGAATACACCAAGGAGTTATTTGCTGAGAACCAGATTGCTTTCGCATACTGGCGCAATGGCAAAGCTGTTACCAATCAGCTTGGCCAGCAGATTGGTGCTGACAACCAGCGCGCTATCCTGCCTATTCCACAGCGTGAGATTGACATGAATGCAGCTCTTGCTCAGAACCCTGGCTATTAATCAGTTAACGGATATAATACCATAACATGTTAAAGGGAAGCATTTTTGGTGCTTCCCTTTTTCTGTTACTTTTACACAGGAAAGAACTGGCGTTTTAGTAAACATCCTTGACATTTTTAACCCTTCGTTTCATGATCTTGTTCCACGGTAACCATTTCTTACAAATCTAGTAATTCATATTCACAAATTAGGTAAAATATTTTTACGCTCATTATTAAGCTATTATAAGATTATTTTTGAATTTCATAGAAAAACTGTAAGTAAGTATAGCTTATCCCTTCCAATACTAAGGGAAAGCAATTATTTCCTTATGATAAAAGAAAACTAACCTTATAACTAAGTTTTCATATCTCTATGAATAATTATCTCTAACCCTATGACTAAGGTCTCCTAATCCTATGGTTAATGCTTCCTATCCCTATGAGTAATATTTCCTATCTCACGACCCTAAGCTTGCTATCACTGGCGCCAGTATCTGCTATCACCCGACGCAGTATCTGCCATGGGGGTATAGGAGATACTGCGACAACTCATAACAGATACTGCAACGACCCATAGCAAAGCCTGCAACAACATGTGGCAATGCCTTCTTCGAAAAAGGACAAAAAAGATAGAGGCGGAGCAGCAATGCCCCGCCTCTAATGTTAGCTATATATAAAAGAGGTTAGTCTTTCAGTTTAGCCTTGATGAAATCACGGTTCAGATGAGCAATGTTGATAATGCTCTCGTTCTTCGGGCACTCAGCCTCACAAGCGCGAGTGTTGGTACAGTTACCAAATCCCAACTCATCCATCTTACTCAGCATAGCCTTAGCACGGCGTAATGCCTCTGGCTTGCCCTGTGGCAATAAATTGAGCTGTGTAATCTTGGATGATACGAACAACATAGCAGAACCATTCTTACATGCTGCAACGCAAGCTCCGCAACCAATACAAGCTGCGGCATCCATAGCCTCATCAGCAATCTGCTTAGGGATCAAGATAGCATTGGCATCCTGGGGAGCACCTGTGCGAACGCTAATAAAACCACCAGCCTGCATGATCTTATCAAATGCAGAACGGTCTACCATCAGGTCCTTAATAACAGGGAAACCTGCTGAGCGCCAAGGCTCAACAGTGATGGTGTCTCCATCTTTAAAACGACGCATGTAGATCTGGCAAGTGGTAGCGCCAGTAGCCGGGCCATGAGGATGACCGTTGATATAGAGCGAGCACATACCGCAGATACCCTCGCGACAGTCGTGGTCGAACACCACAGGCTCGTTGCCTGAGCTCACGATTTGCTCATTCAGGATGTCGAGCATTTCGAGGAATGAGGTATCACCTGGTATATCGTTCATCTGGAACTCGTCAAAATGTCCTTTTTCCTTAGGGCCGTTCTGACGCCAAATTCTCAATTTAAATGATATATTCTTATCCATAGTTTTCTTTGTTCTTTAAAATGTTCAACTTCCCAAATTAACTCTTGTAGTTACGGGTCTGTACCTTGATAGCCTCATATTCTAGAGGTTCTTTCATCATAACAGGTTCTTTATCGTCAGAACCCTGGTATTCCCAGCAACCTACATAGAAGTAGTTCTTGTCATCACGCAAAGCCTCGCCTTCCTCGGTTTGGTATTCCTCGCGGAAGTGACCGCCACAGCTCTCGTTACGGCTCAAAGCATCGTGTGCCATCAATTCACCCATAGTAATAAAGTCATTCAAACGGATAGCTTTCTCCAGCTCAACGTTCACGCCATCCTGCTTGCCAGGGATGAACAAGTCGGTCTCGAACACTTTTCGAACTTCCTTCAGCTTCTCCAAGCCAGTCTTCAAACCTTCTGCGGTACGTCCCATACCTACATATTCCCACATGATGTGACCCAGTTCCTTGTGGATAGAGTCAACAGAGCGTTTGCCCTTAATGTTCATCAGGTGGTCGATCTTGTGCTGAACAGCCTTTTCAGCCTCATCGAACTCAGGAGTATCAGTAGTGAAGCGAGGAACGGTAATCTGATCGCTCAGATAGTTCTGGATGGTGTAAGGCAACACGAAGTAACCATCTGCCAAGCCCTGCATCAAAGCAGAAGCACCCAAGCGATTAGCACCATGGTCAGAGAAGTTAGCCTCACCAATAGCAAACAAGCCTTTCACGCTGGTCTGCAGTTCGTAGTCAACCCAGATACCACCCATGGTGTAGTGGATAGCTGGATAGATCATCATTGGATAGTAATACTTCACACCATTGATTTCCTTAGCTACCTTACCTGGATTCACGTCGGTAATCTCTTCGTACATATCGAACAAGTTGCCATAACGCTGACGAATCACATCAATGCCCAGACGACCAATGGCCTCTGAGAAATCAAGGAATACAGCCAAACCAGTATTGTTGACACCATAACCCTTATCGCAACGCTCCTTAGCAGCACGTGAAGCCACGTCGCGAGGCACAAGGTTACCGAAGGCAGGATAACGGCGCTCCAAATAGTAATCACGATCCTCTTCAGGGATGTCAGCACCATTGATGGTACCAGCCTGCAATTTCTTGGCATCTTCCAAGTTCTTGGGTACCCAGATACGACCATCGTTACGCAGAGACTCAGACATCAGTGTTAGCTTAGACTGCTTGTCGCCATGAACAGGAATACAGGTTGGATGAATCTGCACATAAGCAGGGTTAGCAAACCAAGCGCCCTTGCGGTAGCAAGCCATAGCTGCAGAAACGTTGCAACCCATTGCGTTGGTGGACAGGAAGTAAGTATTTCCATAACCACCAGTAGCGATTACCACTGCATGAGCAGCGAAACGTTCCAACTTACCTGTTACCAAATTGCGAGCGATGATACCACGAGCACGACCATCAATAATTACAACGTCCAACATCTCATAACGGGTGTATAACTTTACGGTACCTGCACCCACCTGACGGCTCAGTGCAGAATATGCACCCAGCAACAACTGCTGACCCGTTTGACCACGAGCGTAGAACGTACGACTTACCTGTGCACCACCGAATGAACGGTTGTCGAGCAAACCACCATATTCGCGTGCAAAAGGCACGCCCTGTGCCACGCACTGGTCAATAATAGCGTTTGACACCTCAGCCAGACGATAAACATTGGCCTCACGTGCACGATAGTCACCACCCTTTACAGTATCGTAGAACAAACGATAAACAGAGTCACCGTCATTTTGATAATTCTTAGCAGCGTTAATACCACCCTGTGCTGCGATAGAGTGAGCACGGCGTGGACTATCCTGAATACAGAAATTCAGTACGCGGAAACCCATCTCACCGAGAGAAGCGGCAGCAGAAGCACCTGCCAAGCCCGTACCTACCACGATGATGTCGAGACGACGCTTGTTAGCAGGGTTTACCAATTTTTGATGAGCCTTATAGTTGGTCCATTTCTCAGCTACTGGCCCTTCAGGAATCTTAGAATCTATTTTAACCATAATATTAGTCTTAAGTTTTAGTTTTGTTGTTTAGGCTTTAAGTATCAGTCCTAATGCCTTACATCAATGATTTTACATAGAATACGATAACAACCAGTGCAAAGCAACCAACAACGATAGTGCTGAAGATATTGCCTATGCATTTCCAACGATCTAGCCAGATGCGGTTGTTCCAACCAAGGGTCTGCAAAGCGCTCCAGAAACCATGAGTGAGGTGGAACCACAAGGCGAATAGCCAAATGAGGTAAAGCACCACGTAAATAGGATTTGAGAAGGTTTGCATGATGTGATAGATACCATTGGTAGCATAACTCAATACCTGCAAGTCGTTAGTATGCATCAACTCTGGCAACATCATTTTGCTCCAGAAGTTGAACAAGTGCAACACTAAACCCAGGAACACGATGATGCCCAGCACCAACATATTCTGAGATGCCCACTCTACCGTCTTTGGTCTATCGGTCACTGCATAACGCTCGCTACCACGTGCTTTTCTGTTCTGCCAAGTGAGCCAGAAAGCGTAAACCAAATGAATGACGAACAACAATGCCAGTGCCATGGTTGCTGCTACCGCATACCAGTTAGCACCCAACATTTCGCAAATCCAGTTGTAGCCGGAGGGCGAAATCAAGGCAACGACGTTCATCGCACAGTGAAATGTCAGAAACAGGACAAGGGCGATGCCTGTAACGCTCATCACCACTTTCCTTCCTACTGATGAATTACTTAACCACATAAATAATTGAGTTTTAATATTTTTAATTGTTAATTATTTCGTATCTTTATGCAAAAGTTTCCATAAGTAGCTACAAAAATAAGTTAAAAACAATTAATTAGCAAATCATTGTCAAAATATTTGCCGCACAGTGTGCATGTTTTTAAACATTAGCTACACCGGAGTTACTCGATTAAAGCGCAAAATTATGGAAGCATATTTGGTTCTGCGCTCAACTTATCGTAACTTTGCAAACGAGAAAACAAGAAGCAAGATATGAGTAAAAGGATTTACATATGTATGATGTTGATCACCGTTTGTGTATGCGTATCTGCCCAAAACTGGGAGGTGAACATGCTGCACGATATCAACGGATGGAATGGATCGTTCATTCACGACTATAGCACGTTTATATCAGATACAGAACCTTATGTGGCTTTTGGCGTACCAGCTGTTATGGGCATTGTTGGACTTATCAAGAAGGATAAGCAGTTGCAGCAGGATGCATTGTATATTGGTACAAGTGTGGTAGGTGCCTTTGCCCTAAGTTATGGCATGAAATATATCTTCGACCGCACACGTCCTTATGAAAAGTGGCCAGGTTATATCATTCCTCGTAGCTTTGAAGACAGCCCTTCATTCCCTTCTGGTCATACGGCTTCAGCCTTTGCACTCTGCACATCATTGTGTATCAGATATCCTAAGTGGTATGTCATTGCTCCTTCGGCAATTTATGCTGTGTCTGTGGGAATATCACGTATGCATGAAGGAGTGCATTATCCTACGGATGTGATGGCTGGCGCTTTCATTGGCGCAGGCTGTGCCATTGGTAGCATCTATGTTTCCAAATGGCTGAACAAGGTACTATTTGACAGATAAATACCGTTCGTAATCGTTGTTGAGGACACGAAGAGCTTGAATGACACTCTCGTTGGTAGTATTGATGACCTGATAGTACTCACTGATATCCCATAAATCACGAGCCATCAGTGCCTTGAGCTGCGTACGAATAAGCGGCAACGACTGTTGGTATTCCTCCTCTTTCAGTTCTTCCTTTACTTTTTCAGCCTCTTGTTTGAGGATATCCAGCACATCATTGCCCACTTGATACCCTGTATTATACGCATTGAAATCTTTGTAACGACGTTGCAAGTCTTTGCGATGGCCATCGATATACACAGCCACAGTCTTGTTGATTGCCCCTTTTGCCACTAAATTACGATGTAAATTAGTATAAGATGTGGTATCTATCGGCACGAAATAGTCGGGCATGATGCCTCCACCCCCATAAACAGTGCGACCTAAACGTTGGGTAGTATATTTTAATGAATCTGGGAAATGGATACTGTCAGCATGCATTAGTTCACCATTATTATAGCGAGCGATGAGATCAGAGCGATACTGCTCAAAATCCACCTCCACCACCTTGCCACCATCTTTCGCCGATTTAATATAAGGCTTCTGGATGCTACGCCCAGAAGGAGTGTAATAGCGTGCTACTGTGAGACGAATCATCGAACCATCAGGCAGGTCTATCGGTCTTTGCACCAAGCCCTTGCCAAACGAACGGCGACCAACGATGACGGCCCTGTCCCAATCTTGCATGGCACCAGCCAAAATCTCAGATGCCGAAGCAGAATATTCATCCACCAACAATACGAGACGCCCCTTTTGGAAGTGACCATTCCCTTTGGCAAAAAAGTTATTTCGTTTCTCCGAACGACCTTCTGTATATACTATCAACTCACGTTGCCCCAAGAATTCGTTGGCGAGGTCGATAGCAGCATTCAAATATCCTCCTCCATTGCCTTGCAGATCGACAATCAAATCCACCATGCCCTTGGCTTGTAATTTTTGTAGCGCTTCAAGGAATTCTTTACCTGTGGTCATGGCAAAGCGACTCACACGGATGTACCCGATACCCGGC
>JAEEOD010000154.1 GCA_016284115.1 Bacteroidaceae bacterium | reverse complement strand
ACATCATCAACACAGAGCGATACTTGACAAGTGTGATTGCCAGTGAGATGAGTGCAACAGCCTCGTTGGAGTTGCTGAAGGCGCATGCAGTGATTTCACGCAGCTGGTTGCTGGCACAACTCACCCAACAACCATGCAATGCCCATCAGGAGTGTGGCCATAGTAATGATGAGGAGATAGTGAGGTGGTACAACCGTTCTGCCCACCAGCATTATGATGTGTGTGCAGACGACCATTGCCAGCGTTACCAAGGCGTTACCAAGGTAACTACCGATGTGGCCAAAGAAGCAGTGGAGCAGACACGTGGTGAGATTCTGATTTATAATGGGGAGATTTGCGATACTCGTTTCTCAAAATGTTGTGGGGGTCTGACTGAGATTTTCAGCACGTGCTGGGAGGACAAGGACTACCCTTACTTGACAGATGTCATCGATCCTTATTGTGGAATGGCCGACCAACATACACTGAGTCAGGTGATGGTGGACTACGACCAGCAGACTACCGACTTCTATCGCTGGACAGTAACATACACCCAACAAGAATTGCACGATATGTTACTGACCAACACGGGTATAGACTTTGGTGACATAATCGACTTAGAGCCTTTAGCACGTGGCACTAGTGGACGCATCTTCAGACTGAAGATTGTAGGCAGTCAGCGAACGCTGATTATTGGCAAGGAATTAGAGATTCGCAAAACGTTGTCAAAGTCACATCTTTTTAGTTCGGCTTTTACAGTAGAGAGGCAGGGTGAAGACATTATACCATCGGTTTTTGTACTGCATGGCGCAGGATGGGGACATGGTGTAGGTCTTTGCCAAATAGGTGCTGCTGTAATGGGAGAAAAGGGGTTCAAATATAAAGATATTTTACTGCACTATTATAAAGGGGCAAAGGTTGAGAAAATGTATTAAGTAATATGGAGAATAGAAAGAAAAGCTGGACGTGGATACCCACTCTATATTTAGCGGAGGGATTACCCTATGTGGCAGTTATGACAATAAGTGTCATCATGTATAAGAAGTTGGGCATCTCGAACACAGACATAGCTCTTTACACCTCATGGTTATATCTGCCTTGGGTAATCAAACCTTTCTGGAGTCCGTTTGTAGATCTCATCAAGACTAAGCGCTGGTGGATTACTGCAATGCAGTTGCTCATTGGTGGAGGCTTTGCGGGAGTGGCATTCACGCTACCCATTAACACATTCTTTGCGTGGTCGTTGGCCATCTTTTGGTTGGTAGCATTCAGCTCTGCTACCCACGATATAGCAGCCGACGGGTTTTATATGCTGGCCTTGGACGAACAAGACCAAGCATTCTTCGTAGGAATCAGAAGCACATTTTACAGGATAGCCACCATAGCAGGACAAGGTTTACTGGTGATACTGGCTGGTGAGTTGGAGCAACGCATGTCTGTTAATATGGCATGGAGCATTACCTTCTATATCATTTCTGCCCTTTTCATCGCATTCTTCCTATATCATAGGTTTGTTTTACCACGACCAACTATCGACAGACCTTCTTCTGACGTTCAGGTTCACAACATTGTTAACGAATTTTTAGCCACCTTCGTCTCCTTCTTCCGCAAAAAGAATGCTTGGATAGCTATACTGTTCATGCTACTCGATCGTTTGCCAGAGGCGCAATTGGTGAAGCTCATCAACCCATTCCTGCTGGATCCTGTGGAGCTAGGAGGTTTGGGACTTACCACTTCTGAAGTGGGTTTTGTATATGGCACCATAGGTATCATTGGCCTGACCATAGGCGGCATCATTGGTGGTATTTGTGCCTCGAAAGGAGGTTTGCAACGTTGGTTGTGGCCCATGGCACTGAGTTTGGTGCTACCCAACCTGGTGTATGTATTGCTGGGCTTATATCAGCCACAGAGCATCTTCTTGGTTTCGCTAAGTGTATTTATTGAGCAGTTTGGCTACGGCTTTGGCTTTACAGCCTATATGCTCTACCTGATACATTACTCACGAGGGCCACAAGCCACTGCCCATTATGCCATCTGTACGGCTTTCATGGCACTGGGCATGATGCTGCCAGGCATGGTGGCAGGCTGGCTACAAGAGCAATTGGGGTATGTGGGTTTCTTCTCATGGGTTATGCTGTGTTGTACAGCAACACTAGTTGCCTGTGGTCTGATAAAGAAATATGACTTATAAAACTAAACTCAAATGATACTGATTGCAGACAGCGGATCGACCAAGACCGATTGGTGCCTCATCGATGATGAAGGCCACCGAACAAACATATCTACTAAAGGGATGAACCCCTATCAGCAAAATGAAGAACAGTTAGCAAATGAAGTGGCAACAAGCCTCGTTTCTCAGTTACCCACTACACCCATCGATGGTGTCTATTTCTATGGTGCAGGTTGCATCTACGAC
>JAEEOD010000153.1 GCA_016284115.1 Bacteroidaceae bacterium | reverse complement strand
GCCCATACGCTTAAATTCCGTACGGTTCGACTCACGTTTGCCAACTGGATGAAATTCGCAGTAGTCTGTACCCTCCCACGTTTTCATCGTTCCCCTCACCGAGTGGTCCGGCTTCCTGCGCGGACGACTCACCAATGTTGTGTTGTCTTTTGTCTTTGCCATATCTAATCTACAAAAAAGAAACAAAAAAAACTGCGAACCTAAAGTTCACAGTGCAAAATTATCAATTCTCTCTGACTATATATAATTGTAGAAAAATCTCAGGGGGAGGATATATAAAATAGGGGATTTTTGAGGAAAGCCCCTAGGGGGTGTACAAGAAATCATTTAAATTGAAACTGTTTTCTAAAGATTGGCACTTACTTTTTATATTAGCAAAACCATCTGTCGTTTGGTCACCACGTAATTCAGACTGTTTGGGGCCGGCAGTTATATCAGAAAGCCATACACTATAATTAAAATTTTCGTTTCGGAAGTATCCATTACGATATTCGTTTATTTGGTCGGCTGAACATTCTACAGTCCAAACATCACTAAACCATTTCTCCATCTGTGTGTTATAGGCTGAGGAAGATGTAGCGTTGCCATTAATTTCTTTGGATAGGAGTTGTTGGTTGCCAAAAAAGAGAAGCCCAGCCAACCATTCATACTGACGTTCGATTTTGTCTACAAAATGATTCAAAGTCCATTCCCAAAGCCTATCAAAATTTATATTTTTTGCGTTTTTCGTTGAAACAAAAATGGAATTAGTCTCAATAAGGTTAATTGAAGGTTTACGTTCTCCTAATTGGTTATCTGGACCTCCCAGTTTAATCGTGGTTCCTAAGTCAAAACCATATTCATCATATATATTTTTTACGATTTGCTTCCAATAACGATTACCTGTTTCATCAGCATAATAGTCAAGCCGCACAAGCCATGGATAGGCAGCCGTGATACTGCCAGCATCCCGCGCCATCGCCTCTAACATTTCTGGCGGATATACCCTCTGGCTTTTTTGTAGCTTTAGTGCTTGACGACTTGTCATGAAAAACGTTAAGGCTCTTTATTAAGTACTGCTACCAACTCATCTACAACGTCATCTTCAGATTCGTAAGTCAATTTAATATCTTTTGATTCAAGCAACATGATATAATCTGCCACTTGGCGTCTGATTTCTGTTGCCATTTCTTCGACATTATTTACTAAACGCACACAACAGAATAAAGCTCCAAAACATCTAACACACACAATATCTTTTGCTAAATTCCGGTCAACATAGACATGGGCAGGGTGGCCTGTTGGCTTCAATTGTGAAAGGAGTGCTGGCCGTTTTATCCCCATATTCTCTAAATCCTTCAAGATAGAAGACAGTCTGAACTTGTACGTTCCATTGACGGCTTCTTTCATTCTTATTGTTGTTGTTAAGACATCAATAGCTTCAAAGTTTATTTCCCTTTGTTTAGTAAAGCAAAGCGTGAAGACATCTTTCAGTGATACATAATCCCACACAACACCTTCAGACCACATATTGAGTTTCCACTCATTACGCGGTTCTGAGACATATTTATTGCCATATGCTACGACTGGATGAGAACGTGTATACATTCGCGATGTAATTACTCTACCACCTCTACTAGGCTCTTCGCCAGGACCATAAACGACAATCAGGGTACCTATTTGCATTGCTACTGTACCATCATAATAAATAATGGGATAGGGTTCGTTCAGTGGTACATAATGTGAATTGACTAACGGCATAATATATTATTTTGTTAAGTTTTGATACATTTTAAATAGTTCTGCCACACACTGACTTTCTGTCATTGTTTTGACATTAAAGCCGTAGGCTTGCATCACGGCGCGGTCGTTGTCCTGATGGGCACGGCGGAGTTCCACGGGCATGGTCAGCTCGTCGTAGAGATCTGCAAGAGAAGAATCGGGATATTTAGCACGAGCATCGAGAATGGCTTGGGCTGTCTGTTCTATCTTAGCCTTTTGTTCTTCTGTGGGATTTGGCCAAGGGAAGTTGTTGTAGACGACATCCTTGCTATAGCGATAGTCGCTCTTTAATCTTCCACAAACTGCACGCATCCAAGCCATGTGGACATTACTTTCGAGTATTCCGAAATGGTAAAGTGTGGCATCTGGGATAAGTAGAATGGCATCAGTAACAATGATGTCTTTGCCAATAAATCCCATAGGCACATATCTTCTTCGTTCTGAAGATACCCTTGGTACAACAACAGAGGATTCTGGGTTTACCGTTTCTCTAAAGAGATGAGGCGTCTCTGCAAGTTTTCTTGTACCGGCATCATTACTTTCTAATCTCATTTCTCTAACTGCCTCTATTCTTTTCATCACTAATGGCATCTTCCTTAACTCTGCAGGCGAGATATTCACTAGCCATAAGCAATAACGTGGAATATTATTAAGAAACTCTTTTGCACCTATTAGTCTTCTAATGTATTTCTTTGCCTCTGGTTCTTGAGAAACAAATTCTTCATAGTCATTTTGATTGAATAGTAAGTTCCCGCCATCTGTTGGTTGATTTACCTTTCTCATTACAGGCACATTGCACAACGGTTTGGACCTACTATCAATAAAAACATCAGAAGCTGCTGACAGATATGCATTAATGTTATTTGCTTCTATGGTTTTACCATTATCATAAATGACTCTTTTCTTATTGTTGAGTGCTGATGAAAAACCTACAATAACACAATGCACATGAGCTTTCAAAGAAGCTTCACTGTCCCAACGGAAGGTACGATGAGCAAAGTCTATATGAATGCCGTACCTATTAAACAATTCTTTCCACAATAATGGAACTTGCTCTCCTTGAGTAATAGAATTTGTTGAAACTAGTGCGCATCTTACTTGTGTCCCGTCAATATATGCTGCAGCTTTCATATACCAACAGCATACATAGTCCAATGTTTTGTTCTTGGGAAAGATGGGAGCCAAATCAGCTCTTTGTGAGTCATTCATATAATTGTTACCCACAAACGGAGGATTACCTATAATATAATTTAGGAGGTCTTTAGGCACAACTGTTTCCCAATCAAGTTGCAATGC
>JAEEOD010000152.1 GCA_016284115.1 Bacteroidaceae bacterium | reverse complement strand
ATAAGCAAGACCCTCCAACATGAAATAGTCGGATAAGCCCATGTGCTCGACGCTACCTACACTCACGGCGATATAAATAGGGCGCTCCCAGTTGGCCTCAGCCAACATCTCCAACTTCATCAAATCTTTTTTGTAAAGAGCACGTTGTCCCTTCAACGAGATGTGCATATAGTCTGGTATGCTATCGCCAGGAATCAACATGCCACTACGACGCACAGCCTCTTTATCAACCTTGAGTACGATACTATCTGTAGGTATCACACGCAGGTCACTATGCTTGCCGCGCACCCAGTATTTGAGGATATTCTTCAACTCGTAAGGGTTGTCACCAAACTCACGCTCTATATTTACCAACGACTCTGTGTTGCCATTCAAGGCATCCTTGCGGGCAGAGGCATAAAACTCGTCAATGCTTTTCTTATACTCAGGCTGAATAACCACATACTCGTTGGTACCTTCTACATATTCAGTACGATCCCAAGTGATTGGCAACGATGGAGAGTCGTAAGAAGGACGCTTCATCTGATCGATGTACCAATCGGTTTGCAGATAACTCAAGTTGCAGGTACGTGCATCAGTACGGAAGCCCTCTGTTTCCTGATTATACCACAATGGGAAGGTGTCATTGTCACCATTGGTATAGATTATCGGATTGCCCGTCTCCTGAAGCGTCATCAGGTAGTTCTGACCAAAATCGCGCGTCATATAACGGTCGCTACGATCATGGTCATCCCAAGTCTGCGATGCCATCTGAATGGGTACCAGCAAGCAAATCACTGAAACAATTGTTGCTAGCGCCACATTATTAGGTTCTGGCAAGGTATCTACCTCCTGACCATCCACCACCTTCTTGACAGGCTTTGCGAAGAAGCCATTGATGAGACTAATCAAACCTGCTACACCCATACCTACCCAAATGGCGAAGGCATAGAAGGAACCTGCGTAGGCATAGTCGCGTTCACGAGGCTGACCAGGTGTCTGGTTCAGGTAAAGCACGATAGCTAGACCCGTCATAAAGAACAAGAAGAACACTACCCAGAATTGTTTGATGCCCTTCTGCCCCTTGTAAGCTTGCCAGAGTAAACCTATTAAACCCAACAACAAAGGCAAAGCATAATACACATTATGTCCCTTATTCTCTTTCAGCTCGTCAGGCAACAATTCCTGATTGCCCAGCATCAAGTTGTCAAGCCACGAGATGCCCGATAGCCAGTTGCCATGCTCCAGTTCACCATTGCCTTGAATGTCATTCTGACGCCCCACGAAGTTCCACATGAAGTAGCGCCAGTACATCCAGTTCACTTGGTATGAGAAGAAGAACTGAATGTTTTCCCACATGGTGGGGATATTCACCATCTGTATCTCACCGCATTGGTTGTATGGCACATCGTGTCCCTTGATGTTCATCCACGCTTTGTAAAGTTGCGGATGGTTCATAGAAGAACTGTACATACGTGGGAACAGCATATTTTGTGCATACTTATATTCAATGCGACCTTCTATCTGAACATAGCTATCAGGTTCGTTTTCATTATTTTTTTCCTTGCGTATCCACTTCATCTGCTCCTCGGCCACCACCGGTTCGCAATAGCCATTCTTCTCCTGGAATTCCACCTTAGAGGCAAAAGTAGGTCCATAGAATAGCGGACGGGTACCGTATTGCTCACGACCTAAGTACTCACCCAATGTAAAGATATCTTCTGGTGAATTTTGATCCATTGGCGTATTGGCGGTTGAGCGAATCACAATCAAGGCATAAGATGAATAGCCGATTACAATCATCATGATGCTCAGCATAGTGGTATTCAGCACACGAGCAGACACTTTCCAGTTAGGACTGATGCTGCGTTGCGTTGCTGGACGCAAGTAGAACCACAGTAAGCCCAATACGATAACACCAATGATAATAGAGGTAGTACCGTGTCCGTAGAATGGGATACCCAACAAACCTACGGTGAGGATAAAACTCCACATCATACGGTTCTCGCTCTTCTCCACAAAGCTCTCATATACCGCCCAGATGATGGCAGCAGAAGCCACGAGGATATAAACGATAACACCTGTATTGAACGACATACCAAGGTCATTGACAAACAATAATTCAAACCAACCGCCCACCTTTACGATGCCAGGCACAATACCATAAAGCACCACAGCCACCAGTACGGCAGAGGCAAACAATGCCAACAAAGAACCTTTGGTATTAGCATTGGGTACTCGTTTGTAATAATACACCAGTACGATGGCAGGTAAGCAGAGCAGGTTCAGTAAATGCACGCCAATGCTCAAGCCTGTCAGGTAGGCAATTAATATCAGCCAACGGTCACTATGGGGTTGGTCAGCCACATCTTCCCATTTCAGAATCAACCAGAACACTACAGCAGTAAACAGAGAGGAGAAAGCATATACCTCGCCCTCTACGGCACTGAACCAGAAAGTATCACTGAACGTATAAACCAAGGCGCCAACGGCACCACTGCCCATGATGGTGATTAACTGTGTAGGGGTAAAGTCCTGTTGATTATCAGAAACAACTAATTTGCGCACTAAGTGAGTGATGGTCCAAAAGAGAAAGAGGATACAGCCAGCACTCATCAAGGCACTCATATAGTTCACCATCTTCGCCACTTGGGTAGTGTCGGATGCAAACTGAGAGAAGAGGTTGGCCACCAACATGAAGAAGGGGGCGCCAGGTGGATGTCCTACCTCCAACTTATAGCCTGTAGTGATAAACTCCGGGCAATCCCAGAAACTTGCGGTAGGTTCGATTGTCATGCAATACACGATGGCAGCAATAGCAAATACCAACCACCCCACTATATTGTTGATTGTTCTATATTGTTTCATTCCAATTTACTTATTGAGTTTCCATTCAGCACCGTTCTTGCCATCTTTAATCTCGAAGCCCAAAGCAGCCAGTTCGTTACGGATTTTGTCAGACTTCGTCCAATCCTTGTTAGCCTTGGCTTCCTGACGCTCTGCCAACAGCAGGTTGACTGCCCCAGCAAATGCTTCCTCGCGACCTGCATTAGAGGCGTGATCTTCTTGCAAGCCCAAGATGTCGAAACAAAACATGCGGAAAGTTTCTTTCAAAGCCTCCAAATCTTCAGCTGTAATAATTGCCTTGCCATCAGCCAACTGATTAATAGTGCGAGCGGCATCAAATAGATGGGCGATAACGATAGGTGTATTTAGGTCGTCGTCCATTGCATCATAACACTTGTCGCGAAGATCAGCAATCTGTATGTTGGTGGTTGAAGATGGCTGAATTTTATCCAACGCATGAACGGCATCCATCAAGCGCTCCAAGCCTTTTTCTGCTGCTTGCAAGGCTTCATTACTAAAATCTACTGTACTGCGATAGTGAGCCTGCAGGATAAAGAAGCGGATGGTCATCGGACTATATGCCTTATCGAGGTTCTTGTTGTTGCCATCGAAGAACTCGAACAGTGTGATGAAGTTGCCTAAGCTCTTCCCCATCTTCTGTCCGTTAATGGTAATCATGTTGTTGTGCATCCAGTAGTGCACCATATCATCACCTTGCGATGCCACACTCTGCGCTATCTCGCATTCATGATGTGGAAACACTAAATCCATGCCACCTCCATGAATGTCAAAATGGGAACCCAAATATTTCTTGCCCATCGCAGTACATTCGCAATGCCAGCCAGGGAAACCATCACTCCAAGGAGATGGCCATCGCATGATATGTTCTGGTTGTGCCTTCTTCCACAAGGCAAAATCCACTGGGTTATGTTTCTCGTCCTGGCCATCCAGTTCACGAGAAGTATTGATGACATCCGTCAGGTTACGTCCAGAGAGCTTGCCATAATGATGGTCTTGGTTATACTTAGGTACGTCGAAATATACAGAACCATCACTCACATAAGCATAGCCATTGTTGAGGATTTGTTTTACCAACTCAATCTGCTCAATGATATGACCAGAAGCATGAGGCTCAATGCTAGGTGGCAATACGTTTAGCGCATCCATCGCATAGTGATAGCGGTTGATGTAATATTGAGCTACTTCCATAGGCTCCAACTGCTCCAGGCGAGCTTTCTTTGCAATCTTATCCTCACCCTCGTCAGCATCGTGCTCCAGATGGCCCACATCGGTGATATTTCTCACATAACGCACCTTATATCCGATATGTTTCAGATACCTAAACAAAATATCAAAGGTAATGGCTGGACGTGCATGACCCAGATGGGGGTCACCATATACGGTAGGGCCGCAAACATACATACCCACATGAGGGGCGTGCAACGGCGTGAATCTTTCTTTCTGTCTGCTCAGTGTATTGTAAATAACCAAATTTCTCATAACACTTTTCTCTATCGGTTCAAGATTAACATGTCTTCTATATAGGTGCGTGTATTGCTTAAGCGTGGTATCTTATGCTGTCCACCCAGCTTGCCTTTTCTATCAAGCCAGTCGTGGAACAGTCCTTTGCGTGCCACAATTATCTCAAGTTGTTGCAGTGCAAGATTGTTCTGACGTTTCGCCTCATAGTCAGAGTTGATTTCTTTCAGCGTATCGTCCAATATCTTTGCAAAACGATTGAGGTTATCAGGCATCTTGGCAAATTCAATCAGCCACTGGTGACGACACTTAGCGTTCTCGTCCATAAATACAGGAGCTGCAGAATAGTCGGTGATCAAGGCACCAGTAGCAGCACAAGCCTTTGCTAAGCCTTTCTCTGCATTATCTACAATCAGTTCTTCGCCAAACGCATTGATAAAATGCTTGGTGCGACCCGTAATAACAATTTTGTAGGGATTTTTACTAGTGAACTTTACAGTATCGCCAATCATGTAACGCCACAAACCAGCTGAAGTGGAAATGACCATCGCATAGTTCTTATTCAACTTTACATCCCACAGAGGAACGATCTTCGGGTTCTCCTTTTCAAGTTCTTCCATTGGAATGAACTCGAAGAAAATACCATAGTCAATCATCAGCAACATGGCTGGATCTGTCAAGTCATTCTGTGTAGCGAAGTAACCTTCAGAAGCGTTGTATGTTTCCATATACAACATATCAGACTTCTGAATAAGTTGCTTGTATTGATCACGGTACGGGGTGAACGCTACACCTCCATGGAAGAAAACCTCCAAATTGGGCCATACTTGCTCCAGAGTCTGCTTGCCTGTCTTTTCCAAGATATGTTTAATGAGTACTAACATCCATGAAGGGACGCCCGACAGGCTCACCACGTTTTTGTTAATGGTCTCACGGGCAATAGCCTCCATCTTGGGTTCAAAGTGTTCCATCAAAGCAGTCTGTTTACTTGGCACACGAAGGTACATACCCATAGCAGGCATGTTTTCTATCAAGATGGCACTTAGGTCACCCACCAGACTATGGTTGGTGTTTAAGTTGGGTGCATGACTACCACCTAATACCAAACTCTTACCACTAGAGAAACGGCTCTTTGGATTGATGTGGAGATAGAGTGCTACCGCATCTTTGCCACCACGGTAATGGGTATCTTGAATAGAGTCACTGGTTACGGGTATAAACTTGCTCTTGTCATTGGTAGTGCCCGATGACTTGGCAAACCACACTGTATTGCCTGGCCAAAGCAGATTCTGCTTGCCTTGTCGTATCTTTTCAACCCATGGTTTTACCTCTTCGTAGGTCTGTATAGGTACACGTATACTAAATTGTGAATAATCCTTGATAGAAACGTAGTCGTATTTCTTGCCCCATTCTGTAGGTGCTGCTTTACTAATAAGCCATTTAAGAACCTGCTCCTGTATCTCTGTTGCATGAGTGACATATCGCTCAATTCTGCGGAACCGAGGAGCGAAATATACGCTATTTGCTATTCCTGTAATGAAGTCCATTTATATGCAATCATCATAAATAATGTGCAAAATTAATCTTTTATATTGGCATCTCTATCTTTTTTAAGTTTTTTTTCTAACTTTACGCACTGAATAAATAATTTTTGGCTGTTTGCATCTAAAAAAGGGGGATAATATAATGAGAATAGGAGTATTAACGTCAGGCGGTGACTGTCCGGGTATCAATGCTGCCATCCGTGGCGTATGCAAGAGTGCCATGAGTCATTATGGCATGGAGGTAATAGGAATTCACAGCGGTTTTGAAGGCTTACTTACAAAAGAGGTGGAAGTACTTGACGAGGCTTCCTTGTCGGGTTTGCTCAGCCAGAACGGTACCATTTTAGGCTCGTCACGCGAACAACCTTTCAAACGGGGAGGCATTATGCCCGATGCTGACAAACCTACCCTCCTCAAGAAGAATGTGCAGGATCTAAGGCTTGACTGTGTTGTATGTATCGGAGGTAATGGCACGATGGATACGGCTGCCAAAATGATAGGATTGGGCATTAATGTAGTTTCTATCCCCAAGACCATCGACAATGACGTATGGGGTACTGACACCACTTTTGGCTTTGATTCTGCTGTAAGTGTTGCTACAGATGCCATTGATCGTTTGCATTCAACCGCCAGTTCGCACAAGCGTGTGATGGTGATTGAAGTGATGGGACATAAGTCGGGTTGGATAGCTTTGTATTCAGGTATGGCAGGAGGTGGTGATGTAATACTTTTGCCAGAAATTCCCTACAACATTACTAATGTAGGCAATGCGTTGATTGACCGTATCAAGAAAGGCAAATACTATTCTATCGTGGTGGTGGCAGAGGGCATCAACACTACCAACTCCCGTAAACATGCAGGTGAATTCATTGCAGAAGAGATAGAATATGAAACAGGTATTGAGACTCGCCAGACAGTGTTAGGATATATTCAACGAGGGGGGACACCCACTTCGTTCGACCGCAACTTGGCTACACGTATGGGTGGTCATGCTGTTGAACTGATAGCCAACCAGCAATTTGGCAGGATGGTGGCATTACAAGGAGATAAAATTACATCTGTGGATATCCGAGATGTGGCAGGTAAACAGAAGTATGTTTCCGAACATGATGAATTGTTGGTAGAAGGTCGCAATATAGGTGTTTGCTTCGGCTGATATCAGGCATTTATCTGCTTCAATGCTTCTTTTGAAGCATGCTGTTCAGCTTCTTTGATGCTATGTCCGGCACCACGTCCATAGCATACGTCATCGACATAGGCCTCTACCTCAAATCGGAAATATTTCTTGTTTTCTATTGTCTCCGAAACGAGTTTGAAATATCGTTTTTTACCGTTCTTCTGACACCACTCTATGAACCTTGCTTTGTGATTGGTCTCAGTATTGATTATTGTGTCTAAATATTCAGGATCTTTAATGAGCCATTTTTCAGCTAGCTGACTACTCGCTCTGTATCCTCTGTCTAAATAGACTGCACCTAAAATTGCCTCCAGCGTATTCCCAGATACATTATTTTTAGTAGATACGACTTTTTTTTCTTTTATTATGAGTTGGTCAATATGAAGTCCGATAGCTATTTTATTCAGGTATTGTCGGTTTACTAACTTGGTTCGCGTAGTAGTAAGTAAACCCTCCCGAGCATTCTTGCAATGTGTAAACAGATAATCAGCAACCGACATATTGATCACTGCATCTCCTAAGAACTCCAGGCGTTCATTGTTCAGTTTACGTCCTGTACTATCATAGATGGGCCTTGATTTATGGCAAAGCGCAACACGGTAGATATGGATGTTATTGGGCATAATACCCAAGTGATGATACAAAGAAAGGTAAGTTTTCCTGTCTTGCTTGAACAGGAGACTTACCTTCCAATATGTCTGTTGTAGCAAGTTAGATAACTTACTCTGCATATTTCCTAACAATAAGACAAGCATTGTGACCGCCAAAACCAAAAGTATTGGACAATGCAACGTTCACTATGCGTTTCTGCGCTTTATTGAACGTGAAGTTCAAATTGTAGTCAATATTTTCGTCCTCGTCACCTTCCTCGTGGTTAATGGTCGGAGGAATGATGTCGTTCACTACAGCAAGAATACTGAAGATGGCTTCAGCAGCTCCAGCAGCTCCCGTCATATGACCTGTCATTGACTTAGTGGAACTGATGTTTAGCTTGTATGCATGTTCGCCAAACACTTCCTTGATAGCCTTCGCTTCTGAAATATCACCCACTGGGGTTGATGTTCCATGAACATTGATATAGTCAACATCTTCTGGTTGGATACCTGCATCTTCTAATGCATTGCGCATTACCAGAATGGCACCTAAACCATCGGGATGAGAAGCTGTCAAGTGATAAGCGTCTGCAGACATACCTTCTCCAATAACTTCAGCGTAGATTCTTGCTCCGCGTGCCTTTGCGTGCTCCAACTCTTCAAGAATAAGGCAACCAGCACCTTCTCCCAAAATGAAACCATCGCGACTTGCACTAAATGGACGTGAGGCTGTCTTTGGAGAATCGTTACGAGTGGTCAGGGCGTGCATGGCATTGAAACCACCTACTCCACCAGCAGTAATAGCTGCTTCAGAACCACCTGTTACCATAATGTTAGCCTTGCCTAAACGTATTAGGTTGAAGGCATCTGCAATGGCATTGGTAGAAGTAGCGCAGGCTGACGCCACAGAATAGTTGGGGCCATGGAATCCGAAAACGATGGAAATCTGGCCAGCAGCAATATCCGAGATCATCTTAGGGATGAAAAATGGATTGAACTTAGGGCCCAAGTCCTGATGCTGATAATAATAGCCAATTTCATCTTCAAAAGTGCGGATACCACCAATACCAGCACCAAATACAACACCTACACGGTTCAGATCTTCGTGCTCAAGGTCAATGGCAGCATCTGCCACAGCTTGCTTAGCTACAGCCACAGCAAACTGTGTATAGATGTCCATCTTGCGAGCCTCCTTACGGTCAATGTACTGAGTCGGATCGAATCCCTTAACCTCGCAAGCGATTTGTGTCTTGAAAAGAGAAGCATCAAAATGAGTAATTGGCCCTGCGCCACTCACACCTTTCACGAGGTTATTCCATGTTTCTTCAACTGAATTGCCTAAGGGGGTAATTGCGCCAAGACCAGTTACTACTACTCTTTTTAACTCCATATAATGGATTTATTTAGAGATTAGCCTCAATATAAGAAATAGCGTCGCCTACAGTCTGGATAGTTTCAGCCTTCTCATCTGGAATCTGCAGTTCGAATACCTTCTCAAACTCCATGATTAACTCAACTGTATCCAGTGAATCAGCGCCAAGGTCATTAGTAAAGCTTGCTTCGTTTGTGATTTCTGATGGTTCAACACCCAGCTTGTCAGCGATGATAGCATAAACTTTTGCAGAAATTTCTTCTGTTGTCATAACTTTTAGTTTTTAGTTAGTAAAATAATAATCTTCTTTTTAGTGGCAAAACTTAAGTTTACAGAAAAACTCATGCTGTTTCTTGCATTTGTTCCCACTTTAAACTATTTTTGCGATGCAAAGGAATGATTTTTTCTTTTACCAAACAAATATTTAACTAATTAAATGCATTTTTTTGCACATAATTAAGTTTTCTGTGCAGCAAAAATAGATTTTTTATGATTACAAACGTTGCGATTCTCGCTTCAGGCAATGGCAGTAATGCAGAAAATATTGCCCGCTATTTCCAAGCAAATACTAACGTAAAGGTATCATTGATTTTAACAAATAATCAGAAGGCCTTTGCTTTGCAAAGGGCTCGGAACTTAAATATCCCTTGTGCATATTTTTCTAAGGAATTTTGGTTGGACGGGAAGGCAATTCTTAGCCTATTACAAAATTATCATATTGGATTTGTGGTCCTTGCAGGGTTCTTAGCCAAAGTGCCAGATACAATTCTGCAAGCTTATCCGCAACGCATGGTCAATATTCACCCATCTTTGTTGCCCCTGCATGGTGGAAAAGGCATGTATGGAGATCGTGTACACGAGGATGTACTACGTTGTGGTGATAAAGAGAGTGGCATCACCATTCATTATACCAGCGAGGTGTATGATGCAGGACAAATCGTGGCGCAATATCGTTGCGAGGTAAAGCCTGACGATACACCCGATACTCTTGCCACAAGAGTACATGCTTTGGAATATGAATATTATCCAAAAGTAATTGAACGTTTATTATCTTCATAAAATGAAGAAACTTTGAAGTTTAATAGTAAATGGTAGCAGGCAAACTAAATCTTTGGCAACGTTTCCTCCTTACGGCTCTGCGCTGTCTGTTCTACGGGCTTTCGCTATTGCCGTTAAATATTCTCTATATACTGTCGGATACGTTTTTTTATCTTGTTTATTACATATTACGCTACCGTCGACACCTCGTTCAGAAAAACTTGACAACCTCTTTTCCAGAAAAAAGCGAGGCTGAATGTCATCGTATTGCGCGTGATTTCTATCACTGGATATTTGATTGCTTGGTGGAAACCATAAAACTCGCTTCCATCTCACCTGAGGAATTACAACAACGCATGCATTTTGAAAACCCAGAATTTTTGAACCATTTGGTTCACGAAGGCAAGTCTGTTATTTTGATGGTGGGTCATTACTGTAATTGGGAGTGGCTTTCGTCTGTTCCTTTACATATAGATGTCCATGAGCCTGATTGGTATCCCATGCAGGTCTATCATCCGTTAGAGAATCCCGTGGTGGACACTTTGTTGTTGGAAATCCGTAGTCGAATGGGTGTCAACAACATAACCATGAACAGAACGCTGCGTACTATGATTGCTGCTCAGCAACGAGGCGTGCCATGTGTGGCAGGCTTCATTGCCGACCAAGTGCCTCTTTGGGAGGCCATCCACGTCTGGATAAATTTTCTCTCCCACCATGATACACCTTTTTTTACAGGAGGCGAGCGCATTGCAAAAAAATTGAACTGTGCTATGGTATACATTGATTTGCGCAGAGAACGCAGAGGATATTATGTGGCTACCTATCGATTGATAACGGAAAATCCATCAAATATTCCGGACTACCAACTCACAGAACAGTATGCCCGTCTCCTTGAAGAGACTATACGTCGCCAACCTCCTTTCTGGCTATGGACACACAACCGTTGGAAACGAACCCCCGAGGGTTATAAAGAACGATTTAATATTAATGACCATGTATAAAGTCAAATTCACCCCTGCTGACACCTCTTTTAACTCCATCTACCACCGTCAGACCGCACATCACGACCTTGTTTCATTAGACGGTAGGTATCTCTTCCTTATAGATGATACTGAGGAAGCTGATTTCTGGGTGGTTCAAGGAAAAGGCATTCGTGCACAGCAACATTGTCGTGTTGCACCGCAGAATACCATCTTTCTAACTACGGAGCCTGAGTCTATATTGGTTTACCCTAAGCGATTCCTTCGCCAGTTTGGGCTAGTCTGCAGTTGCCAAGAAAAGATAAAGCATTCCAATGTACTTTACGGACCAGCTATTCTGCCTTGGTACGTAGGAGTTAAGGAGAATGGTAAACCTGTCGACTCTTTCTGTTTAGATTACGATAACTTGAAAGGCACTTCGTGTAGAGAGCAGAAGAAACGTCTCATATCCGTCATCACCAGCGACAAAGTATTCACACAAGGACATATAGATAGGATTCGCTTCGTCCGTTATCTTCGTGATTACTTTGGCAACCGACTGGATGTATTTGGTCGTGGCTTTCGTACTTTTGATGATAAATGGGACGTGCTGGCGCCCTACAAATACCACATTTCTATTGAGAACTCTTCACAAAAGTATTACTGGACTGAAAAAATTTCAGATTGTTTTCTGGCCGAGTGCTTCCCTTTCTACTACGGTTGTACTAACCTTTCGGATTATTTCCCCTCTGAGAGTTTTCTGCCCATTAATCTCTGCCACCCAGAAAAAGCAATTGAATTGATAGAGGAAGCGATAGCAAAAGATAGAGCGACACAAGCCGCTGCAGCACTAGCAGAAAGCAAACGTCGCGTTTTGGAAGAATACAACATGTTTGAATATGTGGCACGTCTGTGTGACCGACTGAATCCAGAAGCTCCAAAAAAAGATGTTTGCATACAACCATGCTATTCTTCTGACGAACCTCGCAATCTCCTCCATTATACATTTACTCGTTCATACTATAAATTAAAAGCAAAACTGTTAGGTGCCAAACTATAACGCAGCTTCTCTTTATCCTAATGACTGCATATCATTCAGTTTCTTGTAATAACCATTTTGCTGAAGCAAATCTTCATGTTTTCCTTGCTCTACAATCTGTCCATCATGCAGCACATATATTTCATCGGCATTGCGAATGGTACTAAGACGATGGGCGATAGCCACTGTGGTACGTGTCTTCATCAAGCGTTCCAAAGCATCCTGCACTAAACGCTCACTTTCTGTATCAAGAGCTGAGGTGGCTTCATCAAGTATCAAGATAGGAGGATTCTTGAGGATAGCTCGAGCAATGCTTAGGCGCTGACGTTGACCACCAGACAATCTGCCACCTCGGTCTCCGATATTAGTGTCATAGCCTTGTTCGGATGCCATAATGAAATCGTGGGCATTAGCGATACGAGCAGCTTGCTCCACTTGTTCGAGGGTGGCGCCGTCCACACCAAAGGAAATGTTATTAAAGAAAGTATCATTGAAGAGGATAGCCTCTTGGTTCACATTGCCAATGAGCTGACGTAGGTCGTGTATGCCCAAGTCCTTGACATTGACACCATCAATCAGTACCTCGCCCTCTTGTACGTCATAGTAGCGAGGAATGAGGTCCACTAAAGTAGATTTACCGCCTCCACTCTGTCCCACCAATGCGATGGTCTTGCCCTTTTCGATGACGAGGTTGATGTGACGCAACACCCATTTATCAGCATACTTGAACGAAACATCACGAAACTCGATCTGATGTTGGAAATCTTCTATATGCACAGGATGTTCCGGCTCATGGATGTTGTTCTCAGCCATCAGTATCTTATCCACACGCTCCATGGATGCCAATCCCTTGGGGATGTTATAGCTGGCACGAGAGAACTCTTTCAGAGGATTAATAATACTGTAGAGGATTACTAAATAATAGACAAAAGTAGAGCCATCGAGTACCTGCTTATTCAACACTAGAATACCGCCAAACCACAGAACGATGACAATCATCACAGTACCTAAGAACTCACTCATAGGGTGTGCCATGGATTGGCGGATATTCACTCGCATGATATGGTCACGATAGCCTGAGTTAATCTTATCAAACTTACGGTTCATCTTTCCTTCGGCATTAAACGCCTTAATGATACGCAAGCCTCCCAAAGTTTCCTCTACAATGCTCATGGTATCACTCCAAAGGGACTGTGCCTTGATGCTCTTTGCCTTTAATTTCTTACCCACAAATCCCATAAACCAGCCGAAAATAGGTACAAACACCAACGTGAACAAGGTGAGTTGCCATGACACAACCAACAAGGCAGCAAAATATGAAATGATAAGGATAGGGTTCTTGAATAGCATGTCAAGACTTGCCATGATGGAGTTCTCTATTTCCTGCACATCACCACTCATACGGGCAATGATGTCACCTTTGCGCTCCTCGCTGAAGAAACCCAATGGCAACGAGTTAATCTT
>JAEEOD010000011.1 GCA_016284115.1 Bacteroidaceae bacterium | reverse complement strand
TCTTCGTATTCTCTGACTATATGAAGCCAGCCATCCGTATGGCAGCTTTGATGCAGATACCTATCAAGTTCATCTGGTCGCACGATGCCTTCCGCGTAGGCGAAGACGGTCCTACCCACCAACCCGTAGAGCAAGAGGCACAACTACGACTGATGGAACGTCTCCAGAACCACAGTGGCAAGAATTCTATGTTAGTGCTCCGTCCTGCTGATGCTGACGAAACTACCGTAGCTTGGCGTATGGCGATGGAGAACACCGATAGTCCTACAGGTTTGATATTCTCTCGCCAGAACGTTGAAAGTTTGCCAGCTAACAACGACTATGAAGAAGCTATGAAGGGCGCTTACATCGTAGCTGGTTCCGACAACAATCCCGATGTGGTGTTAGTGGCTTCGGGCTCTGAAGTCTCTACCCTCTTGGCGGCAGCTAAGTTGTTGCGCATCGACGGCATCCGTGTACGTGTAGTATCTGCTCCATCAGAAGGCCGATTCCATGACCAGCCAATAGCTTACCAAGAGTCCATTATCCCAAGTCATCTGAAGAAGTTTGGACTCACGGCAGGTCTGCCTATCACCATAGCCGGACTATTAGGTAACAATGCCAAGATATGGGGTATGGAGAGTTTCGGATTCTCGGCTCCTTACAAAGTGCTCGATGAGAAACTGGGCTTCACTGCTGATAATGTATACAGACAAGTTAAAGAAATGATACTATGAAAAAAATCGGTTTATGTTCCGACCATGCCGGCTTCGACATGAAGGAACATGTAAAAGAATGGTTAAAGAGCAGAGGTATGGACTTTGTGGATTACGGAACCTATACCAGCGAGAGTTGCGACTATCCCGACTATGCTCATAAATTAGGTCAGGCCATCCAGAATGGCGAGGTTGATGAGGGCATTGCCGTGTGCGGTACAGGCAATGGTATCAGCATGACGCTCAACAAATATCCTAAAGTACGTGCAGGTCTGTGTTGGAACCGTGAGGTAGCTCGCTTGGTACGCCAGCACAACAATGCCAATGTCCTGGCTCTTCCAGGCAGATTTGTGTCACTTTACGATGCCGAACGTATTCTTGCCGAATACTTTGACAAGGAGTTCGAAGGTGGCAGACATCAGCGCAGAATCGACAAGATTCCAATTCCAGGAACAGTATAAATGAATAAACCCCGCCATGGCGGGGTTTATTTTATCTTGCTACAGCTTCTATCTTATCCATATTGCCAAGTTCCATCAACGTCAGAGCCATCCACCTTACAGCATCGTGCGACAGGTCGAAATCGATGTAATCCATTGTATCGCCAGGCACATGATAAGGGATACTTACCGTTGAGCCAAAGGCAAACGGAGCTGCTGTAGGTACTCCTTTCACAAAGAAGTTGGCTTCATCAGTACGTGGACGAGTTACAATTTCATCCCTGCCCACTGCCTCTCTGAACGGACGGTTCACACTACGTTCCATCGTTGATTTGAATATGTCGAACAACGAACTATGTTTTTGGGCAATCCTTATGCCCATACCATAGCCAGCTGCAAGGCAGTCGATGTTAATCAACAGTTTGTGATTCTCCTGTTTCATGATAGGGTGATTAGCCATATAGTCACTGCCAATCAACCCTGTTTCTTCTCCACCAAACAAGGTAAACACAATTGTTCTGCGAGGCTTGTAGCCAGAGGTAGCCACTGCCTTGGCAGCTCCCATGATAATAATACTGCCCGATGCATTATCCTGCGCACCTGGACAAAGGTAAGGCTGCAGACCGATATGATCCAGATGAGCGCCAATCGTTACATATTCAGGTGCCAGCGTAGGGTCTGTGCCACGCATAATACCCACCACATTGCAGCCCTTTCCTTCCGGATGCCACTCGGTAATGGCCTTGATGTCGGCCTTCTTATTGATAGCAAACGAATTAGGCTTCATGGTCTTAATCATCTCAGTCTTTACCTTTGCATAATCTTTGCCTGTTCCTGAGAAGATATCTCTTGCCACACTGTCGCTCACATTGCAATACACAAAGTTCTTGTTATAACCAGGATTAGGGTTACCCGCTGTTGAGATATACAGCATACCTGCCGCTCCATGCTTCGTGGCATTGGTCATCTTGAAGCTATGGTACTGATATGGCATCCAAGCCTTCTGCTGAGTCGGATCTTGTCCTTGATAAGGCACATCGCGCTCGCACACCACGATCTTGCCTTTCACATCCACACCTTTGTAGGAATCGTAGCCCAATTCAGGAGCAGTAATGCCAAAACCCACATACACCAAGTCAAGTTGTTGCAGAAAACCTGTATCTGAGGTGCCACCTACCATATAATGGTCTGGATAGTCATATTGTTTTGCAATCCACTGGTCGCCTTGCGGCAGATACAAGGTGAAATAACCACCCTCCTGTGGCATCACATAGGGATGGTCAAAACTCTGGAAGTAAGTACCATTGTCGCCACCAGGTTCCAGTCCCCACATCTTGAACAAGTCAGCAGCATACTGCGCGGCTCTCTGGAAACCTATATCACCTGTCAACCTGCCCCTGCATTCCTCAGAAGTGAGGAAAGCCATCCATTCTTGCAGATCTTTGGTTGAGGTAGCATACATCGCTTTCTGTTGTGGTGTAGGCACTACCTGCTGGCCTGGTTGACTAAATACAAACACATGCGCCATAAGAGACAACATGATACTCATAACTACATTCTTACTCATAGAAATACACCTTATTTATTATATTCACGCCAAAAATAAGCATTTTTTTATTCATATTGTGAGTATGCTATTACTTTTTTTTATACATTTGTGGTGGTATTTATTCCAAAGTATATGTTTAATTAAAACTAATAAAACCATGAAGAAATTATTTTTGTTAAGTATTTTTGCATTGGCTTGCAGTGCTGTTTTCGCTCAGCAACCTCAGCAGAGACCTCAGCAGAGACCACAACAGCCTCAGCAGGATGTTCGTAACGACAAGATTGGTGTAGGGATGACCCCTACTATGTCAGAGTATTGGGCACCCAAACCTCCAGTAGTAACTCCAGGCAACCAGGCAACTGCAGGTGCTCCATCAGATGCTATCGTTCTGTTTGACGGTACTGAGAAGTCAATGACTGACAATTGGGTAACTGTTAATATGCGTACCCAGGAAGCTGCTCCAGCTAAGTGGATTGTTAAGGATGGTGCTATGACTGTCAACAAAGATGTTCGCAATGGTGGCGGTAACATCCAAACCAAAGAGAATTTCGGTAGCTTCCAGCTGCACATCGAATGGTGCATTCCTGAGATGGGTCCTGAATTCACCAGCCAGATTCGTGGTAACAGCGGTGTATATCTGCAGAACATGTATGAGGTACAGGTGCTCGACTGCTACAATAATGACACCTATGTAAATGGTATGACTGGTTCTATCTACAAGCAGACTCCTCCATTGGCAAATGCAATGCGCAAGCCAGGTGAGTGGAACGTATTCGACATCATCTACGAGGCTCCTGTATTCAACGAAAACGGAACTTATAAAGTACGTCCTTATGTAACTGTTATTCAGAATGGTGTCCTGCTGCAGAATCATACCGAGATTCTAGGTACCACCGAGTATATCGGCTTCCCACAGGTGAAGGCTCATGGCGATGGCCCTATCTTGCTGCAGAACCACGGTGACCCAAGCCCAAGCATCAGCTTCCGCAACATCTGGATCCGCAAGTTGTAATATCAGAATTGGTCTAAATTACCCTTTTGATATCCTAAATAGGAAACAAAGACAAAAAAGTAGTTCTTTTTTGTCTTTGTTTCATTTATAATACCTATCTTCGCAGCAAATAAATGCATTAATAATTAAAGAATAAAGAACATGAAGAAATTTGCTTTTATGATGGTTTGCCTGATGGCAATGCTGTTTGTATCTAACAACACTTATGCACAGGACAAGAAGAATCCGTTTATCGGCGAATGGTTAGCTACATCAAGCACTCCTATTGGTGAGACTGAGATGACGATTGTTTTCGAGGAGAAAGATGGCAAGATTACTGGCTATATGACTTCCGAGGCAATGGGCGACGAGAAGATTCAATGCGAGGATATCAACACTGAAAAGGATGACGAGATTGCTTTCACCTTCTATGCAGCCATGGCAGGCATGAGCATTGACATGTATCTCACCCTCGATGGTGATGATGCAGCCAAAGGTGCCATGATGGGTCAGTTCCCTGTTGAAGCAAAACGTAAATAAACTAACATTAGGCCCAAACCTAATTAAGAAGGGCACACTCTCCTGAGTGTGTCTTTCTTTTATCCAATCCATGAAAGACTATCCCGACAAGATGACACCCGATGAGGTACGCAAGTTCCAAGCCGATGTACTGAACATTGTGGAGCAGATACCTCGTGGTAAGGTCACCACCTACGGCACCATCGCCGCCTGGGCAGGCTGGCCCAGTCACTCACGTATGGTGGGACGCACCTTACGCTATACCCCCGGAGCCGAACGTCTGCCTTGTCATCGTGTGGTGAACAAAGAAGGCCGCACTGCTCCTGGCTGGCTACAACATCGCTCTCTTCTATTATCCGAAGGCGTCACCTTTAAGTCCAACGGCCATGTTGATATGCAACGCTACTTCTGGGAGCCAGAAATATAATTAATCCTTTTTTCATTGCAAATTTGCAGGAAGCAAGCTATCATGTTTAACAATAAAATGTTAAACAGCGTTAATTCTATGCAAGGTTTCAAGATTCTGCAATTTAAGTGGTAGAA
>JAEEOD010000151.1 GCA_016284115.1 Bacteroidaceae bacterium | reverse complement strand
AGATGTCTTGATTGAAAAGGAGATAGAGTCGGTGCTTAGGAAAAGGCAATAACATCGCAGTTGGCACAAAATAATCTCTTATACGTATAAAAGTTCAGCATTCGCTGGACTTTTTTCATATCTTTGCTATAGTTTAAAAAACAATAGCAATATGATTGATTTCAAGAAGTTCAACAGCGTTATCTCACTCACATCGTATTTCACCTCTGATGACAAATGCAAGCAAGCCATCATAGAGAGTCGTTGGGGTGTTGGTAAGGAGCAAGACATTGTTTGCCCTTATTGCGGTAAGCATCACTGCAAGATGTCTAAGAATGGACGTTTCCATTGCACAGGGTGCAACAAGAACTTCTCTTGCCTCGTTGGTACAATCTTCGAGAATACCAAGTTGCCACTCATCAAGTGGTTCTTGGCTATGTACTTTATCTCTTCTCACAAGAAGGGCATATCATCATATCAACTTGCAAGGAACATTGAGGTGACTCAGAATACGGCTTGGTATATGCTTCAGAAAATTCGTCTGCTCTACCCTCAGAGCGATGCTGATGCATTTGAAGGTACTGTGGAGTGTGACGAGGTATACATTGGTGGTAAGGAGAAGTGGAAGCACAAGTCAATGCGTACTCCCAAAACGCAAGGTCGTTCTACGAAGACCAAGACACCCGTCTTTGGTATGATGGAGCGTAGCACCTTTATTAACAAGAAAGGTGAAGTTGAGCCTATCACCTATGTTCATGCATTTGTTGTGGAAAACACAAATAGGGTTACATTGCAGCCCATCATTCAGCAGTTCGTTGCTGATGGCTCAAGAGTCATCACAGATGAACTGTCAGCCTACAATGGACTCGCTGAGTTAGGCTATGCTCACGCTGTTGTTGCTCACGGTGCTGAAGAGTATGCCAATGGTGACGTGTTCACCAACAACATTGAGGGCTTTTGGAGTCACTTCAGACGCATGATTGTTGGCTGCTATCACGATGTGTCTGATGAGCACCTTCAGCAGTACATTGACGAGGCTGTGTATCGTTGGAATACAAGAAAAATGAGCGAATCAGAGAGATTCGCCCATATGTTCGACAAGTCTATTGGCTTAGTTCGTAAGTGGTCTGAGATTAGAGTTGGGCTGATGGCTGCTTAATGGACTATTATCTATCGAAATAGTTTTCGTCAGGCTATTGCCCAATCTTCATTTTTGCAATGGCAATAATTCTATCAAGTCCGTCCGAAGCATTACTAATGTTATCCATAACATAGTTAGCATATCTTTCAGACGCTTTACCCAAGAACTCATTATGTTTCATATGGCTTCCTAAACTATTAGCCATCCACCAACACTTGGTTAAATCACGCTGTAAGTTTTGCAGTCTACGAGAAAATTCATCATTTTTTATATCTTCACTTTCTTCGCCACGTTCATCAAATCGACTTTGGCTAGCTGCGTCTAAATTTGCTACCCTTTTTATATCATCTTTTGGCATTGTTCCATATGCCTCATTAAGAATCTTATTGACTGATTCTTTTACTATTTGTTTCAAATCACTTTCAGTGAGCCTAATTTGCTTTTTATTCATATACGTATAATTTTCTGTTTTTATATTATTATCTTTGGTTGTTTCAATATTTTGTTCTACCTTTGCACTTTGAAAAGATGGATTGGTATCGTGTGAAGTAGTAGCCTTGAAAGAGTGAGCATCCCCAATGGCTGTAGGCTTGCTGCTACTATGAGGGACACTTGATATAGTACCTTCCATCTTTTCTCCTTCTATTATCTCTCCGTTTTCGTCTTTTAGTACCAATGAATATGGAGTAATTATTCCTTTGGATTTTCTTAGTGTCAAACTGCAAAGACATTTGATTCCATCAATCAAAATAGGAGCACTAATCATACCTGATGGCCTTTTATCATTCTTTCTGACTGGTTGACCATCATCACCAAGTCTTCTTCGCCAAGGTGCTGTGACAAGGTTTGCATTAATTACATAAGGTAGTGCCAATAACGCAGCTTTCTTCTTCTGCCTATGCCCACAATGATGGCTGATTAATTCGCCAACAATGTGTTCGTCTATTTTGTAATTTGCTTGTATTTCAACAGATTGAAAGTTTTGTAGTACATACTTTCTAAGTTCGTTACCTTCAAGTTCATCTGTCACTTTAGTAGAAACTGATGCAACAGGATTCATCTTTAATACATCATTCTCACTGTACACAGCCATTTCAAGTAAAAGATTTCTCATTTTAAACGACTTTTATTTATAAATATCAAGCACAAAAAAAATGTAGCCATTTCTGACTACATTTTATAAATTTGTTGTGCCAACTGCGATGTTATTGCCCTTTTTTATTCCTCTCACCTACGCCGTCACTATGCTGGTAATCGCTCGTCCGCGACTTTCCTATTGCTCGTCTGCGACTTGCATCCGCTCCGTCCGCAACGAGCGTCCACTCCATTCGCAA
>JAEEOD010000150.1 GCA_016284115.1 Bacteroidaceae bacterium | reverse complement strand
TTCAATAGCCAATTGAAGAAATGAGTGAGCATGTAAGAAAGCCTGACTGGCTAAAGGTGAACTTCGGCGCCAACGAGCGATATTCGAATACAAAGAAGATTGTCGACACCCACCGTCTGCACACGATTTGCAGCAGTGGGCGATGCCCTAACATCGGTGAGTGTTGGGGGCGTGGCACTGCTACCTTTATGATTGGGGGCAACATCTGTACGCGTTGCTGCAAGTTCTGCAACACCAATAGCGGTAAGCCCCTACCCTTAGACGAGGCAGAACCTCAGCATGTGGCGGAATCTATCCAACTAATGCAACTTAACCATGCTGTGATTACTTCTGTTGACAGAGACGATCTGCCAGATTATGGAGCTGCTCACTGGGTAGCCACCATCAAAGCCATCAAAGAGCTCAATCCATCTGTAACGATGGAGGTACTAATTCCCGACTTTATGGGAGATAGCGATTTGATTTCCAGTATTATTGACGCACAACCAGACGTCATCTCCCACAACATGGAGACGGTACGCCGATTAACGCCTGTGGTGCGTAGTATAGCCACTTACGACCGTAGTTTGCAAGTGCTGAAACAGGTAGCCGAGAGTCCTACCCCAGCCAAGACGGGCATCATGGTGGGCTTGGGAGAAAGCATCGCTGAGGTGGAGGAAACGATGGACGACCTTCTGGCTGTAGGATGCTCTATCCTTACCATCGGACAATACCTGCAACCTACTCACAAGCACTACCCCGTGCAAGAGTATATTACCCCGCAACAATTTGATTCCTATAAGGAAACGGCACATGCCAAAGGGTTTAAGATGGTAGAGAGCGGACCGTTGGTACGCTCATCCTATTATGCTGAAAGAGCGATGATGAAAAAAGATATTAGATAATGAAGACTGCTCTATACTTGATACCCGTATTGTTGGGTGATACCACCGTTGAGAGAGTACTTCCCTCGTACAACAAAGAAGTGATACTGGGCATCCGCCATTTCATTGTGGAGGATGTGCGTTCGGCACGTCGTTTCCTCAAGAAAGTGGATAAAGACATCAACATCGACGAGTTGCAGTTCTATCCTTTGAACAAGCACACTTCACCTCAAGACATCAGCGGTTATCTCAAGCCATTAGAGGAAGGCAACCCCATGGGAGTCATCTCTGAAGCTGGTTGTCCGGCAGTGGCAGACCCTGGAGCTGATGTAGTTGCAATAGCCCAACGCAAGAACTTGCCTGTGGTGCCTTTAATAGGGCCTTCAAGTATCATCCTGAGTGTGACGGGTAGTGGCTTCAACGGACAGAGTTTTGCCTTCAACGGCTACCTGCCCATTGAACCGGCAGAGCGTGCCAAAAAGCTGAAAGCTTTGGAGCAGCGAGCTGCTACAGAGCGTCAAACACAACTTTTTGTCGAAACGCCCTATCGCAACAACAAAATTGTAGAAGACATCCTGAAGAACTGCCGTCCGCAGACGCGCCTTTGCATTGCTGCCAACATCACTTGCGAGGATGAATACATAAAGACGAAGACATTGAAGGAATGGAAAGGACATGTGCCTGATTTGAGTAAGATACCTTGCATCTTCTTACTATACATTTGACAGACAACATTCTATAAATAAGCAGGAAACATGAAGAAACTTGTCATATTTGACTTAGACGGAACGCTCATCAATACCATCGCCGATCTGGGCGCCAGTACCAACTATGCCCTGCAACGATTGGGCTACCCCACACATGATTTGGAAAGTTATAAGATGAAGGTGGGCAATGGCATCAACAACCTGTTACGTCGTGCCTTGCCTGAAGGTGAGAAGACAGATGAGAATGTGTTGCGTGTAAGGCGTGAGTTCATACCCTATTATAATGTTCACAACACCGACCTCAGTCGCCCCTACCCTGGCATGATTGAATTGTTGGAATCGTTGCAAGGCGAAGGAGTCTTATTGGCAGTAGCCAGCAACAAATACCAGGAAGCTACCTCTAAGATTATTACTGAATTACTACCAACCATAAGATTTTCAGCTACATTAGGACAGCGTGAGGGAATCAATATCAAACCCGATCCACAGATAGTCTATGATATCCTAGCCACTACCAATATAACCAAAGATGATGTATTCTATATAGGCGACTCAGGGGTGGATATGCAGACAGGCCTCAATGCTGGAGTAGAGACTTGTGGCGTTACTTGGGGCTTCCGCTCTCGTGAAGAACTGGAGTCATTCCATCCACATCATATTGTGGATAGTGTAGAAGAATTAAAAAGAAAGATACTATGAAGCATCGGTGCCTACTGACTGTCATTTCACTGTTGGCGTTACTGACGACCTATGCCCAGGAATCGGGCAGCAGGTTCAGCTTCTACGGACAGGTGAGGAATGACTTCTATTACCAGAACCGACAGGCACAGGAGTCGTCAGAAGGCTTTGTAATGCTGTTCCCTTTAGACAGGGTTTACGACGAAACAGGCAAAGACATCAACCGAGCCAGTTCTGCCAATTTGTTTAATTACCATACAAGCTTAGGTGTAAACATTACTGGTCCTACCTTTGGCAAGGTAAGTTCCAGTGGAACTGTCGAAATAGATTTTAGGGGCAGCTTGAATGGGTCAGGAGGTATCTTACGACTGCGTAATGCCGTAATGCGCTTTCGTTGGGGCAACTGGTGGCTTTCAATGGGACAGCTTGGGCACGACTTGGGACACTCGCTATATAATGAGACCGTCAGCCTGAATGTGGGAGCACCTTATCAGCCTACTGGTCGTGTGCCACAAATCAAAATCCAGTACAATGATCCAGCAAAATATCTGTTGGCATTCTCATTGCTTTGGCAAGCACAAGGAGGCTCAATAGGCCCTAATGGAAGAAGCCGTGAGTACCTGCGTAACAGTGGTATCCCCGAGATGTCTTTGAAAGCAGAGATCCACAATACTGAAGGTTCGGTTTTGGGTACTGTTATCCATTTTGCCTCTATACGTCCTCGTTTGGAATCGGATGAAGGTTATAAGGTGGATGAACGTGTTAGTGGCTTCAACTTGCAGCTTTATGGTCGCTATCGCAAGGGCTTGTTCACTTTTGCCGGCAAGACAATGTTGAACAAAAACTTCACTCAGTCAAACACGTTAGGTGGCTATGGCATGACTGCAAAAGATGCCCGAACAGGAGAACAGCAATATGCTCCTTTGCGTTTCTGGCAAAGCTGGATGAATGTGCTGTATGGCCGCAAGTGGCGAGGCGGATTCTTTGGTGGCTACATCAAGAATTTCGGAGCCTCCAACCCAGTGTCAGAACTCATCGGAACAGGAACAAATATTGACCAGATGTTTACGATATCTGCTATGCTCAACTACAACATCCCCAACTGGCGCTTCGGCTTTGAGTATAGCCTCACAAATGCATTCTATGGCACCAACGATGCCTACGGCAAGGTACGAAACACACATGGCATTGTGAATCATCGTCCCTATGCCACCGTCATCTTCATGTTCTAACGGGCCTATAGGTCCCCTCTATCCTCATTGATCAATCTTTCGTCTGTAGTCCTCTGGTTGGGCAGTAAAATGAAACAGAAAGAATAAAAGTTTACGCCCGAACACCAGAACACCAGAACACCATTTCCTTTTTTCATTTTGACTTTTCAAATACAACAAATCAACAGAACTACATTTTTATATTATATTAATATTATATATATAATATTAATATAATATAAAGCATATATACAGGTAGGGGTAGGTAAAATTGAATTTTCGAAATGGTGTTCTGGTGTTCTGGTGTTCGGGCAACATAACAAGAACAACCAAACCCTCCTACCCCTACCTGCCATGAACAGTTTCTTCGGGAAAAAGGATGCTTTACTTCGGGTAAGAGGTGCCTTTACTTCGGGAAGAAAATGCTTTTGCAGTTGATTGAGTCTGCTATAATTGCCGATAATGCAGCATTAAGCAACAAGATTTTTGTTGTATAAATCTAATATACAACGTTTTGCAAAATATCAACCAAAAATAATTGGGGACTAATGGAAGCGTTTTTCGACGGATGAGTTTTTTATTAGTAATTTTGTATTGCGATTGAGAAACCAAACGACCGGGCTATGAGTCCCTGAGCTTATTTTAAGTTATAGATGATTTGCAAATTAAAGCAGACTTTCTTATTTTTGCATCAAATAATATGTTAATACAAAAGGATTATGAAAGCAATTAAATACCTATTGGCAGGGGTGGCACTGCTGACTGCCACCAGTATGGCGGCACAAGATGCTAACTTCCCTCGTTTGCAAAACAATGGGCAAGGTACACAACTGATAATTGACGGCAAGCCTTTCCTAATGTTAGGAGGCGAGTTGCACAACTCCACAGCTGGCAGTGCCCACTACATCGCCCCCATCTGGAAGCAGATGGCTGACAAGAACCTGAATACGGTTATCGCTACCGTATCGTGGGAACTGTTTGAGCCTGTAGAGGGACAATATGAGTATAAGTTGGTGGATAG
>JAEEOD010000149.1 GCA_016284115.1 Bacteroidaceae bacterium | reverse complement strand
ACGAATAGGCGTCTAGAGTTCGATGACGGCAGCGATAAGCAGACACAATATCCACTCATTACCATGAGTATAGAGCATCAGTATGCCCGTGAGCACCAGAAACAAGGCTCCAAACATTTGCTGGCGATAGAGTCTCTTCAAGGTGATCTTCTCTACCTGAGGCTGTGAGAATATTTGTGCGATAGCTGCGGTAACCGAGCCTATGATAAACATATAAGGGGCATATTCCCAATGGGTTATATATATAGCTGCGCCTATTAAGGCAAATACCATGCCGCTCATGAACAATATGTTGAGCTCTTTCTTCATTCTTGATCTTCAGCAAAAACAAATATGTCCTCGTTGGGTTTCTTCATGAAATACTTCTCACGGGCAATACGTTCAATGGAGTTAGAATCTGCATTCAACTCATTCAATTTCCTAGTGCTCTCACGATATTCCTCACGATATTTCTCTATCTCGCTGCGAATGGCCGACTCCTCTTTCTGCAATTCCATGCGGTAGATAATGCTGTTTTCATCAACAAAACCGATGATAACGGCAAAAATCAGTATCGTAATAAGATACTTGTGCTTCCCTAGGAAATTCCAAAACGACGATAATTTGTCCATGATGCAATGTTTATACTGATGATTTCTGCAAAAATAATGATATTTCTCGAATAATGGAAACATAAATGAATTATTTGCATAATAGATGGAAAAACCCTATTTTTGCAGAAATATTAGCATGAGAATAATATGGAAGACTACATAGTTTCGGCAAGGAAATACAGGCCCACTACCTTCGACACAGTGATAGGCCAGAAAGCACTCACCACCACCTTAAAAAATGCCATTGCTGCAAGTAAATTGGCACAGGCTTATTTGTTCTGTGGTCCTAGGGGTGTAGGAAAGACTACCTGTGCTCGCATTTTTGCCAAGACTATCAATTGTCTTAACCCCACGACCGATGGGGAAGCCTGCAATGAGTGCGAAAGCTGTCTTGCTTTCAATGAGCAACGCTCTTTCAATATCCACGAATTGGACGCCGCCTCCAACAACTCAGTAGATGACATTCGTCAATTGGTGGAACAAGTAAGGATTCCGCCCCAGATTGGGAAGTACAAAGTGTATATCATCGATGAGGTACACATGCTTTCTACTTCTGCATTCAATGCCTTCCTCAAAACATTGGAAGAGCCCCCTCGTCATGCTATCTTCATTTTGGCGACTACCGAAAAACAGAAAATATTGCCAACCATCCTTTCCCGTTGTCAGATATATGATTTCAACCGCATTGGCGTGCAGGACATCGTAGAGCATTTGGAGAGCGTGGCAAAGAAAGAGGGTATCACCTATGAGCTGGATGCTCTGAATGTCATTGCTCAGAAAGCTGACGGTGGCTTGCGCGATGCCTTGTCCATCTTCGATCAGGTGGTGAGTTTCACTCAGGGTAACATTACCTACCAAAGTGTAATAGAAAATTTAAATGTACTGGACTACGAATACTACTTCCGCTTGACCGACTATATGCTTCACAACGATGTAAGTGGCAGTTTGCTATTACTCAACGAAGTACTGAACAAAGGCTTTGATGCGAGCAACTTCATTAACGGCTTAGGTAGCCATTTCCGCGACCTGCTGGTCAGCAAAGATGCCGCTACGGTGAGTTTGCTCGAAGTGGGAGCCAACATACGCGAACAATACAAGGCTCAGGCACAACGTGCTCCTCTGCCTTTCCTTTATAAGGCTATGAAACTGTGCAGCGATTGTGCGCTGAACTACCGCAATGCCCGCAACAAGCGCTTCCTAATAGAATGTACGTTGATACAACTGTCACAGTTGACGCAACCCGACGAAGAGTCACCGAGTGAGGGGCGTAGCCCTCAGCCAGCGATAAAACCCATCTTCAATAATAGTCCGTCAACAACGGCTTCTGCAGTACAACAACCCGCAGCTACCAAGCAACAACCTGCGGCACCTAAGCCTTCTACACAGGTAGTTCCTGGTCAGCCGATTAGTCGTGGAGCCCATCCTCAACCTGTGGCGAAACCTAAGACCATATCTCACATCGGGCAGCTGGGCGTTTCCATCAAGAAGAGTCAATCAGTTGCCACCACCCCCAATGTGGAGTCAGAGGAACACGCCCAGCACATAGAGAACTTACCCGTCACACAAGAAAGCGTAGTGGCCAGTTGGCAACGATTTGCCGACCAACTTCCCCATGAGCAAATTGCCCTTAAAACCCGCATGACAAGTATGCGTATTACCCTTATCGAAGAAACTCAAGTGGAGATTTGCGTAGAGAACGAGCTGAACGCCAAGCAACTGAATGATATGATGGTAGATATTCGCAAGTTCATCCAGAAAGATTTGCAAAACTATCTACTCGAACCCCATGTGGTAGTAAAAGAATTGCCATTGAACGTAAGGTCACTAAACCGTTTTGAGCAATACAAGAAGATGGCAGAGAAAAATCCTTGGCTAGTGCAGTTACGAGACAACCTAGGTCTCGAGCTAAGTTAATTTAGAAGAAATATAAATAGTTTTTTTTGTGATGGATAAGCACTATATATAAAGAAAAAAAGACTAACTTTGTCCTACTCAAGTGCAGTACTATGCGCTGGGGCTAATTATTAATGTGGTTATAAACTATTAAAATTCTAAGATTATGGCTCATGTAATTTCTGATGATTGCGTAATGTGCGGTACTTGCGAGGGCGAGTGCCCTGTAGGTGCTATTTCTGCTGGCGACAGCAAGTATGTCATCAATGCTGACGAATGTATCGATTGCGGCACTTGTGCTGCTGCTTGCCCAAGTGAGGCTATTCATCCTGAAGAGTAATGTAAACTTATAAATGAAAGCCCGGCTCTTACGAGTCGGGCTTCATTTTTTATATCTCTACTTTCATTTCAGTACAGCCAAAACTTCCTTGATACGACGTATCGCCTCTACGATATTCTCATCGCTGGTAGCATAACTCATGCGGAAACAATCAGGATCACCGAAAGCAGCACCACTAACGCATGCCACATGACCAACCTCGAGCAGATACATCGCCAAATCATCGGCATTATTGATATGGCGGTCGCCAGCGCTCTTGCCAAAGAAACTACTACATTTAGGGAATAGGTAGAAAGCACCCTGTGGCACATTCACCTCCAGTCCGGGAATCTCCTTGCAGAGTTTCACAATAAGGTCACGACGACGTTCAAAAGCCAGGCGCATCTCCTCTACACACTCCTGATCTCCTCTATAGGCTGCCTCAGCTGCCTTCTGAGATACGGAGCAAGGACCCGATGTATATTGCCCCTGCAACTTATTCATGCCCTTAATAATCCATTCGGGAGCAGCAGCAAAACCTATACGCCAGCCAGTCATTGCATACGCTTTAGATACACCATTAATAATTACCACCCTATCCTTAATATCGGCAAACTGGGCAATGCTCTCATGGTGACCAATATAGTTAATATGCTCATAAATCTCATCGGCTATCACATACACCTGCGGATACTTAGCCAATACCTCAGCCAGCCCCTTTAGTTCATCTTTACCATATACCGAGCCAGTAGGGTTCGATGGTGAACAAAGAATCAATGCCTTTGTCTTGGGAGTGATGGCAGCCTCTAACTGTGCAGGCGTTATTTTAAAGTCCTGCTCAATGCCTGCAGGCACAATAACGGGTGTACCTTCAGCTAGCTTAACCATTTCTGTGTAGCTCACCCAATAGGGAGCAGGCACAATTACCTCATCACCCTTATTGACCAGCGTCAGCACAGCATTGCACACACACTGCTTTGCACCATTGGAACAACTGATTTGTGCAGCAGAATAGTCCAATCCATTCTCATTCTTCAACTTAGACACGATAGCTTCACGCAGAGCAGGATAGCCTGGCACTGGAGAATAACGTGAATAGTTCTCGTCAATCGCCTGCTTTGCAGCTGCCTTAATATGATCAGGCGTATTAAAGTCAGGTTCACCTACACTAAGATTGATAATGTCAATGCCTTGCGCCTTCAACTCAGAACTTTTCTGAGACATGGCCAGCGTTGCCGATGGCGACAAGCTGTTTAATCTGTCAGATAATGTATTCATATCGTTTCTTTTTTGTTTTCTATTAAAAGTGAAGATTATGTCCCATTCGATCAGCCTTCGTATGCAAGTATCTTTCGTTATACGGATTCGGCGTTACCTCAATGGGCACGTTCTCTGTAATTTCCAATCCATACGCTTCCAATCCCACACGCTTTACAGGGTTATTGGTCATCAGACGCATCTTATGTACATTTAGGTCACGTAAGATTTGTGCGCCAACACCATAGTCACGCTCATCAGCGAGATGCCCTAAGCAGATATTCGCATCTATGGTATCCATCCCCTCTTCTTGCAGTTTGTAGGCACGAATCTTGTCCATCAAGCCGATGCCTCTGCCCTCTTGGTTCAAGTATACCACTACTCCCTTGCCAGCTTTCTCTATCATCTGCATGGCCTTGTGCAACTGCTCTCCACAGTCACAACGTCGTGAGGCGAATATGTCACCCGTCATGCACGATGAATGTACCCTTACCAGCACAGGTTCGTCAGGTTCCCAGGTTCCCTTAAACAGCGCCACATGTTCCAAGCCATTCGATTTCTGTTTAAACGGAATGAGTTTAAAGACACCATATTCGGTAGGCATATTCACCTCCACGCCCCGCTCCACCATAGACTCTTCTCTCAAACGGTAGGCAATGAGGTCTTGTATGGTAATCAACTTCAAGTTATATTGGTCAGCAAAGCGACGCAACTCAGGCAATCGTGCCATCGAGCCATCGTCACTCATGATTTCCATCAGTGCACCAGCAGGATATAGCCCCGCTAAACGAGCCAAGTCGATAGTTGCCTCAGTGTGTCCAGCACGCCTAAGCACACCTTTATCCTGCGCATATAGCGGATTGATATGTCCTGGACGCCCAAAGTCTTCAGCCTTCGAAGCAGGGTCAGCCAGTGCCCGTATGGTTGCTGCACGATCAGCAGCCGACACGCCCGTAGTGCATCCCTCCAACTTATCGATGGTCACAGTAAAAGGAGTACCCAACATTGAAGTGTTATTCACCACCTGATGAGGCAGGTTCAACTCTTCGCATCTTGAAATCGTAATAGGGGCACAGAGCACACCACGGGCATGCTTGAGCATGAAGTTCACCTTTTCGGGTGTTATCTTTTCGGCTGCAATAATCAAGTCACCTTCGTTCTCGCGGTCTTCGTCATCCACCACTACTACAAAGTTACCAGCCTTGATTTCTTGCAACGCCTCTTCAATAGTGTCCAGCCTTACTTTTTCCATAGCATATTTAGTTATCTGTTAGTATTCTTGTATTTATAATCGTTATCACCTCTTGATTTGTCTCCATCACACGATCCAGGTCTTTATCTAGTCTTATCCTGAAAGCCCAACTACGGAAGTAGAATATCAGTCCCACAGGCAGCACCACACCACACGCAATATTCAGCCATTTGTTCTGGAAAGGTCTGAGGTGAGCATGGGGCGAAATAATAGGATAGTTGTTCAAAGCCAACAACAAATGATTGTCTCTCGAATTAGCCATATCCACTATCATCGTTTCCAACAACTCGTTGATGAAGTCTATCTCATCATCCTGTTGTACACCCATCCAGAACTTCACATAGTTAGCAAGCCGTTTCAAGTCATGCTTGCTAGTATAGTTCACAATGCGGTCGGTCAAGTTCTGCAGAGCGCTCGGCAAAGTCTGGTAGTCAGGGTCAAGAATCACCACATCTTTGCGAGTAATGTTTCGTTCAGTGCGCATACCGAACAATCGCCTGAGAAACTCCTTATAAGTATCAATGTTCAATGCCACTGAATCGTTATTTGACTTATAAGTAAGATAAGCGCCCACAGGTGCCAGTATAACGGTACTCAGCCACATACCTTCCCAAGCCAGCAAGTTACCATCACGCGCCAGTTTGTAGCCCGTGTTGTTCACTATATAGTAGAATATAAATATCAGCACCGAAATCACTACCGGCATACCAAGTCCGCCTTTTCGGATGATACCGCCTAACGGAGCACCAATGAAGAAGAACACCAAACAAGCCAGCGACAGAGTGATTTTCTCGTGCCACGCCGTCATGTGACGTCTCATGCTGTAACCAGTCTGACTGATGTTCAGTGTCTTCATGTTCCAATCCGACTGCACGTTCACGGCACTGGTCAACATACTACTCAACTGCCGTTGTCTTTCTGTAGGTCGCATGGCGTTTATAATGCTATCCACATTATAGTCCATGATGTTAGCCTCGCGCACCAATGCCGAGTCTTTTGCCTGTGTCTCCTGGTGTATGCGAAAGGTCGTCTTCATGTTATTGCTGAAGTTAACAGCACCGAGACTATCCACCAACACAGCCATCGAGTCGATGCTAGCCTGTAGCATGGCCATATCTTTACTATTCGACTGACTGGTCATGAATCCCTCATCAATCATGTTGAAGTTGGCGTTAAAGTCTATCAATGCATGCTTCACACTGAACGACTCGCGTCGGTAAGGCACGTTCTGTTGTCTCATGTTCTGTGATTGCAGATTCTCAAACTGCTCACCGCTATATAGACGCAGATACAGGTGCTGCTTGTCTTGAGTCATCTCCAACCTGCCTGAGTCGGCGCGTATGATCTGTGCATTGTCAAAGCCATTGGCAAAGTTATAAATCATCACGTTATACAGCATGCCCGTGTTACGGTCTTTACGCTCCACATACAGGTTATAGCCGTCAATCTGGTCATAGAAAGTCTTTTCAGGGATATCCAGTTCAGGCGACTTCTGCCTCATAGATATCAAGAGTGTCCACAGCTTGGTCTGTGCCTTGGGACCTATCACATTCTGGAAATAAAACGACAGTCCGCATACCAGCACCGACATCACAATCAGTGGTCTCATGATTTGCAGAAGCGATATGCCAGCTGCCTTCATAGCTATCAGCTCGAAGCGCTCGCCAAAATTACCAAAAGTGATGAGTGATGCCAGCAATACGGCAAGTGGCAGAGAGGCAGGCACTAGCGTCAGTGAAGCATAGAAGAAGAACTGTGCCAGCACATCCACCGTCAGTCCTTTTCCTACCAGGTCATCCACATATCTCCACAGAAACTGCATCTCGAAGATGAAGAGACAAATAAAGAAGGTACCTGCAAACAGCAAGCTAAAACTCTTCAAAATAAATATGTCCAGTTTCTTTAAGTTTGGCATAAAAGTGGAGCAAATGCTTTCTTCGTCCACAAAGGTAGTACAAAAAAAGGTAGCAGATGAATTTTTTATTCAAAAAATAACGAGAAAGTTTTGTCGCTTTCGAGAAAAGCTATATCTTTGCACCCGCAATCAGACCTCATGTCTGGCTGATGGCGGGATAGCTCAGCTGGTTAGAGCGCATGATTCATAATCATGAGGTCGCCGGTTCAATCCCGGCTCCCGCTACCAATAAAGCACTTGCAGTACCAAAGCAGGTGCTTTTTTTCATTGCATAAAACCAATTCCGTAGACATAAAAAAGGATGCTAAATTCAGCATCCTCTGAATTGATATGTTCTATATCATTACCTAATTTTAAGGCAAAGTATCAACCTTTTTCCATACCATACGAAGTTGCGGCTGAGAGGCAGAACTTAGCATACAATACATACCCCCTTGCAAAAGTACCTCCATTTCGTTATCTTTAATGGATTTTACTTCGAAGACAGATGTGGAAAAAGTTTTATATTGTTGATCAAAACAGTAGATAGTATTCCCATCAATCTTATAATGATTATAGACATAAGGAAATTCCGGTAATCCTTGCTGTTTCCTTTCTTCAATCATGGCATTTGCCCCTTTATAAGATGTTGTGCAAGTGCCATCAGCATTGAAACTAAGAAAAATCTCACCCCAAGTATCTTGCCAATTGTCCCACTTTACAGCACCATTATACTCATTGCTAATGTCAACTATTTGCCAAATTCCTAATACTGGCTTACCATCAACACAAAATTCAGCTAACCTTTTCTCTGTACGAGTTAGCGGTTCATCCTTTGAGCTACTACATGAAGCTAGTAATGACAACATTACAGAGAATAATAATATCTTTGTTTTCATAGTCATGCAAAATTATTACACAAAATAAATTAATCTTTCTATCACTTAAACTGCAGAATCCTGTAACCTTGCACGAAATTAACATTGCTTAACCTTTCAGCATTAGAATGACAGCTTGTTCCCTGCAATAATGCAATGAAAGTAGGGTGAAAAGTGTCGTCATTGAAAGGAATGCCTCCCACGGGTTGTCGCAGTATCTGCTATCACCCGTTCCAGTATCTGTTATCGCTCGTTCCAGTATCTCCTTTACCCCCATAGGAGATACTGCGGCGACACGTGGCAGATATTGCAACGACTGGTAGTAAACTTTCCTTACGATGATAGCAGACTTTAGTCATGGTAATAGCAAATACTGCGATACCCTGCTACAGTCTTTTTTAGGGGGACGAAGTGCATAATCCGTCTACTACGGGAAGAACGTCGTTCTACTACGGGAGGACGGGCCTTTTACCCGTAGTAAACTAAATTGGCATTAATATAACGAAATTAAGCATTCGGAAAGAGAAGAAAAGTACAAAAAAAAGAAAGCCCCCAAATTGGGAGCTTTCAATATAAACACGCTATGCTTTTTTACGGCAACTCCTTTATCTTAATGTTTTTGTAGAACACCTCGTGACCATGATCCTGCAAGAGGATGGGTGCATCGATGAAATTGCCAAAATTAGGCCAGTTCTTGTACTTGCTATAAGCCACCAGCGCATTCCACATCTGGTTGTTGCGCTCGTACTCTAATAGTTTGGTGCCGTTGAGCCAATGCTCTACATGGTTGCCCTGCACAATGATGACGGCGGTATTAAACTCGTCTTTGTTAAAAGGTTTGTTGTCAGAAACTGGAATCAAATCGTACAAAGCACCGAGTTTACGGTTGCCCTTGACCCCCAACTTAGCATCGGGATGCAGGTCATCGTCCAACACCTGGAACTCGCAGCCTATGGCAGAGCCGGCACCTTGGTTAAGGTCGGTATTAACGAAATACTTGATGCCACTATTAGCTCCTGGGGTTATCTTGAAATCAACCTTCAAGATGAAATTGCGGAAAGTACGAGTAGTGACGATGTCACCACCATTGGCGGACTCCTGACCATCACCTGGCAATACACGGAGAATACCGTTGCTGATGTCCCAACCTCCCTTGGGGAAAGTCTGGGCCTTGGCACTTCGCCAGCCGTTGCTGGTTTGTCCGTCGAACAGCAATATCCAACCGTCACGAACTTCTTCCTTCGTCAACTTATTATCATTGGCGTCAGCCTTGACTTGGGCTTGCATAGTTATGCAACCCAAGATGGTGGTTATTACAAAGAATAATATTTTTTTCATAATTCTCAATTCTTCATTATCCATTATCCATTACAGTTTGTAGAAGTATTCCCAACCCTTACGTGGCAATGAGCCTGCCAGCATGGCGTTGGCGAACTGGTTGTTGGTGAACTGCTTCAGACGGGTGTCGAAATAAAGATCGGCATTCAGGCGCTGGGCAATGACACCCAAGCAGAACACCTGACTGAGCACACCATTGATTTCAAACGGCGAGCGTGTCTTCTCCTCGCCGCGGATGGCACGGAGGAAGTTAACGTAGTGGTTAGACGGGCTCTGTGGCACCTTAGGCAACAGGCCTTCCATCTCTTTCGCGCGCTTTTCTGGAATGATAGAAAGTGTACTGCCATGACTGCCGCCCTTGAAGATAAGGTCTTTGGTGTAGATAATCTTACCTGGGTTGAGGTCGCTGTCACGGTATTCGCCTTGATTGGTGGCAGGGATGTTGGCAGCCAACTCTGACTTGCCGAAACCTTCGGGCAATGGGGGCAGGTTGTCGATACCATCGTACCAGGTGACATCAACAGGCGGCATGTCGCCACGTGCGGCAAAACGGAACAGGATGGTGGATGAATAGGGATAGAAATAGTCGTTGTGACCTTTGGCATATTCCATCTTAATCTGATAAGGCAAGCCCAGGTTAAGGAACTCGTGTACGGTGTCAAGAATGTGTGCGCCCCAATCACCCAGAGCACCCATACCAAAGTCATACCAGCAACGCCAGTTACCTTGGTGGAACTTCTCGTTATAGTCGTGGTAAGGTACAGCACAGAGCCAAGTGTCCCAATCCATAGTAGGCGGCATAGGATCTGCCGCTGGGAAGCGGTCAATGTTGCTGTCCCACTGGTGCCAACGACGCACATTGTTCATGTGTCCTACCACGGCAGTGACATCCTTGATAATGCCGGCTTCCTGCCATGCCTTGAACTGGAAATAGTTACCCTCTGAGTGCCCTTGATTACCTACCTGTGTTACCAACTGCGGATTCTTACGTGCCAGCTGCATCATGAGTTCTGCCTCGATGAAGGTGCGGCTCATAGGCTTCTCCACATAAACATGCTTACCCTCTGACAATGCCAACATGGCAATAGGGAAATGGGAATGGTCTGGGGTGGCGATACATACTGCCTCGAACTCGTTGCCTGCTTTCTCAAACAGCTCACGGAAATCCTTGAAGCGCTTGGCATTCGGGTACATGTTCATTACCTTCTCGGTCTGCTTGTTACCCATATCTACATCGCAGAGAGCCACTACATCGACCATACCAGTCTTGGCAAACTCGTCTATATCTTGCTCACCACGGTTGCCGATGCCTATATAGGCTATCTTTACTTTATCGAATTTGGGTTGTTGCTGGTTGTGAGTACCAGCCCACATGTTTGCGCCATTGAAGGCCAATCCTGCAGAAAACAGAGATGCTGTTTTCAGGAAGTCTCGTCTTGAAGCCATATTCGTATCAGATTTAAAGTTATTGATTTCTGTGCGAATATAAGGATTATTCTTTTAATAGAAAAGAATTAGAACTGAAAATAAATAAATGGTTGGATTTCGGCACTCTTCATCTGAATGACGAGGTAGATGACTGCTACCATGAGTA
>JAEEOD010000148.1 GCA_016284115.1 Bacteroidaceae bacterium | reverse complement strand
CCAGACATTTGCAAGCATGGTGGAGTATAAGCGTAAAGAGACGGGCAAGGTTGATCGATTTATTGAGTTCTATAGTCTCTGCGAGGAAGTCAAGAATGAACTTCTGAAGGAAAAAGAATTTATTTCAGAATACAACAAATGGATGCTTTCGCATAGCTATACAGACGAGAACTATAACCTATTGACTCAGGATTTCATCTATGCTGTGGCCAGATACTTTAATAACAACGCCTATACCAAGTCAGATAAGAAGAAACCTATTGCCAGTAGCAGTCCCAAAGTGATAGAAGCTTCTCAGTTTTCCCATGTTGATGAAAGTTTCTCTGGGGAGTTCAAGGCAGTTAAAGGTGTTGACTATGCCAAGAAGGATGAAATATTCAGAGGCATTGGGCTATTAGGTGAAGAATGGGCTGTAACCTATGAGAAAGAGCGATTGAGCAAACTTGGCATCTCACACTCTGTCATTCACACTTCAATAGAAGAAGGTGACGGGAAGGGTTATGACATAGAATCTGTAGAGAACGATGGCATTACCCCAAGATATATTGAGGTGAAAACCACTACTGGAGGTGTTGGTCAGCCATTCTATTTCTCTTCCAATGAACTATTCTACAGTGAACTTAACAAGGAGCATTACTACGTTTACAGGATTTACAATTTCAAGAGTGCTACTAGGCAAGCAGATTTACTAATGATTCATGGTAGCCTTAAAGAGTTGAACGGAAAACCTGTAAGCTATAAAGTATCTCTAAAGGAATAATACTTATGTACGGCATCATAGACTGTGATAACTGCTACGTCTCATGTGAGCGTGTCTTTCGGCCAGACCTGGAGGGCAAGCCTGTTGTTGTATTGAGCAATAATGACGGCTGTGTAGTTGCCAGGTCGAATGAAGCCAAGAAGATGGGAATAAAGGCTGGTACGCCATACTTCCAGTTAGCCCAGCAGTTCCCTAACCAGAAGATAGCTGTATTCTCTTCCAACTATGAGCTATATGGAGAATTGACAGGGCGTATAGTTAGCCTTATCAGCCAAGAAGTTCCTGCATACTTCCGCTATAGTATCGACGAGTGTTTTATCTACCTCGACGGCATGGAGCATCTGGATTTGAAAAAGTGGGGCGAGGACTTACATAAGAAGATTAAGCAGTATGTGGGTATGCCTGTTAGTATTGGTCTGGCTCCAAACAAGACTCTCGCTAAGATGGCTTCACACTTTGCAAAGAAGTACCAGGGCTACCGTCACTGCTGCATGATTGACTCCGATGAGAAGCGCATCAAGGCTCTTAAACTGTACCCCATCGATGAAGTTTGGGGCATCGGGAGAAGATATGCAGCCAAACTCGAAGCCTTGGGTGTAAAGACGGCTTATGACTTTGCGGCTCACAATGGCGATTGGGTTAAGCTGACATTCAACAATATTGTCATTCAAAGGACGTGGAAAGAGTTGAACGGAGTGGACTGTGTGCCGAATGAGGAAATGGCGAAGAAGAAAAGCATCTGTACCAGTAGGAGCTTTAACGGCATGATTAGTGACTACGATACGCTGCGTACTCATGTCTCCAATTATGCTGCAAGGTGTGCAGAGAAACTAAGGCAGCAGAAAACAGTAGCCTCTATTGTAGGTGTATTTGTCAATACCAATGCCTTCAGAGAGGACTTAGCACAGTTTTGGAACTTTCAGGAGCAGCGACTTATTACCCCAACAAGTTCCACTATCACCATCATTGAAACGGCCAACGACGTGCTAAAGAAGATATACCGTCAGGGCTACCAGTATAAGAAAGCTGGTGTGATAGTGATGGGGATTGGTGCTGATTCTCCGATACAGCAGGACTTGTTCGACATCAATGCAGAGCAGTTCCAGAAGATGAAGCGGCTCGATGAAGTGATAGACAGGATTAACAGGATGCAGGGAAGCGAGACTATTGTGCTCGGATCTCAGCAGTACAGTAGGAAGGACGGCAAGGGTAAGGCTGATGTTTTTGCCAATGCCATCAAACATGATTTCAGAAGTCCATCACCAACAACGAGGTGGTCGGACGTGATTAAGCTCAAATAATAATGAAAATACTAACATATAATATCAATCTGTCATCCCAAGAGAAAATAGACAAGGTTCTGGGATATGAAGCAGACGTAAATATTCTGCCAGAGGTGGCTTGTAAGGAACAAATTAAGATTCCTGACGGCTATCGTATGGAGTGGATTGGTGATTTCCGGCACAAAGGCTTGGGCATTA
>JAEEOD010000147.1 GCA_016284115.1 Bacteroidaceae bacterium | reverse complement strand
GCATCATCGAAAATCTTCTCCTCGTCAATCTCCAAATCGTCAATGAGGAATGCTTTTACTTTTTCTTCAATCTCTTGTCTTGTCATTTTTAAATTGTTTTATTGTTTTATTATTTGAGTTTACATACGATAATGGAATGTCCCTGTCCCAGATGATCATGAATCTGCTCAATCTTCAAACCTGCTTTTTCGATACACGATTGCATGTCTTCTGTGTTATACATCTTGCTGTTTCCATTGGCCATAGCAGTAAAATATAAACTGGTCATTGTCAGGCAGAAGGCTGCGGGCTCGTATTTCTGTCTATCCCAAAGGGTTTCCATGATATAGATACGGGTTTGGGTAGTCATTGCTTGTTTGGCACGATTCAATATGCTGACTATTTCATCCATGCTGAAACAGTCCAAGAACTGACTCATCCAGATGGCATCAAGACCTCCTTCACGTTGAGGAAATTCGGATTCGGAGTCCAACAGGTTAATCCCATAACCATGAATACGGTCTGCACCTTCTTTGCCTTTGATGTTTTCCTGCATCATCGCAATCTGTTGAGGAAGGTCGAGAACGGTTATTTCAGCTTCGGGACTATATCCGACACATTGCAATGCCCATTTACCTGTGTTACCTCCTACATCGTACAAGGATTTAACATGGTGCTCGTCGAAAATAATCTTTAATGCCTCAGGGAACGAAGAGTCACTATAGAAATGGTCAAAGCCGAACCAGCTTTTCTGCACTTGTTCTGGAAGTTGAGAAAGCCCTTCATAGATAGTTGGCCATGAACCGAAATGCTTCAATCCCTCTGGTTTTCCATTCTGCAAGGATTCTTCTAATTTAAACCATCCCTCATAGTTTACGTCATGATTGAAATCTATGTTAACGCGCGTTGCTGGGTCATTTAAAAGAAACCATCCAGTCTTAGACAGTGTATATCGTTCCGTTTCTGGGTCGACCAAAATCGTTCCAATACACAAAGAGGCTTCTAATAAACATTTTATGGCATAATCTGACCGTACAGTCTTTTCGCAAATCTCTGAACGTGTAAGCCCATTCGTAGAATCGCGTAATAAATCAAGAATGCCCCACTTAATCATGATGCGTGAGGTCTGAAAAGCTACAGGACCCCACGCAATAAATTCAGCGAGTCGTTGTGCTTGTATAGCAGACAAAGATTCTGTCGTGTATCGTTTTGAAAGTGATGGTGATAAGTTCATATGAATTTTTTTAAGCGCCTTATGCAAATTATCACTTCTTCTTCTTAGCAGCTTTCTGACAATCTTTTAGAAAATCCGAGAGTTCTTCTCCAAGATTTTCAAAAAGGCCCTTTAATCGTCCGATTTGCTTAAAACTACTTTCGCCCTTTAGGTCTGAAAATGAGAGAACAAGAAGAGTCTCGTTCGTATTGAGGTCTAAAACTTCAAGTTCGCCACTAGCCGTAGCTTCACCTCCGCTAAATCCTGTTAACTTCATTTTTGCGGCAGGTCCAAAGTCAATTGTAAGAAAACGTAAAATTACCTTATAATCCTTACCAAGTTTTGTAAGATGAATTCCACCTTTAACTTCATCATTAAAATGCTCGCGGAAAGCCTTATCACAATCAGCTTTATCCTTTGATTCCCAATCTGATGTCCATTTATCATTGTCTTCATCTTGCGCTTTCATCCACGTTTCAAAGTCCATGTTGTTGTCAGCGTCTTTTTTGTCAACAATAATTAATTTGGAATAATCAATTTCGTAAACTGCTTTCTTTTTTTCCTGTAAAAGAACTAAAGGATCACCTTGTTTTACTTTAAACGGTCCTCCTTTAGCGGAAACGGTAAGCGATGCTAAAATTAGAACGGAAAGAAACCCGATTTTGATAAGATTAATCTTTTTCATAATTAATTCTAATTAAATTAAACATAATGAAGTTTGTAATTTGCACAAGGCGCTAAAAATATTTATAATCTGTTGTTGATATTTTATCGTTTAAATCTCTATTTACTCAATTTGTCAATTGTCCGTTTTAGAAATTTTCCCAAGCTCTTACCTGTATGTTCGGCTCCATCTTTGATAAGATTGAGTTTAGATCCAAATGTTCCACCTCTTGCGTTTAAATCAGTAATATGTGCTATCTTCTCTTCTTGGCTATTCATTATAATGGCCTCACAGACATAGTCTCCTTTCGTGTTTATGGATAAAACCTTCACTAATAGAGTTATTTCTCCATCCAGTTCTGTTCCAAATCGAATGCTTGGACATTTTTCACCCAATCCTAACATGAATTTACTTATAATGATTGGTTTGTCTATTTCCCAGTCCTGCTCATAAACTGCAAAATCTTCAACTGTCATTCCGTGTATACTTGCATCGCTAAAATCCAAAATGACTTTGGTTTTCCCACCTTTTTTTAGAGGGGCCAGTGAACCTTCTGTCATTTTTTGAGCATATGAACTTGAAAGCAATGAAAATAAACAAACTAATAATATCAGACTTCGTCTCATAAACGTTATATAATTTTCTTAATTACCAATGCACTATTTGTACCACCAAAGCCGAATGAGTTGCTAAGGACGGTATTAACCTCTGTTTCAACCGTTTTTGCTGTAAGATTCAACTTCTCAGAATATTCATCAGGATTTTCAAAATTGATATTTGGCGCAACGAAATTATTCTGCATCATGATGATGCTATAAACAATCTCACTGGCACCTGCCATCCAGCACTCATGACCCGTCATTGACTTAGTAGAGCTGATAAGTGCTCGCTGACCATGAAACAGCCTGTCAAGAGCTATTGCTTCATACATATCACCTTGTAGGGTTGATGTTGCATGGGCATTGATATAGTCAATATCATCAAGTTCTACGCCAGCGTCTTTCATAGCACGACTCATGGCTATCACTGAACCATTGTCGCTTGGCTCTGAAATTCCACCACCGTTGCTCGAGAATCCATAACCCACAACTTCTGCAAGAATGGTGGCTCCACGAGCAATAGCGTGATCATGGTCTTCAAGTACAAGTGCAGCAGCCCCACCACTTGGAATCAACCCATCGCGGTCTTTATCAAATGGACGACTGGCTTTTGCAGGCTCATCCATGCGGATTGAGAAAGCACCAAGAGCATCAAACGATGCCATAGAGTAATAGTTGGTTTCCTGAGCACCACCACAAAGAACCATGTCTTGAAGGCCTTGCTTTATTAGCATGTAACCCAATCCTATGGAGTGACTGCCACTAGCACAGGCAGCACTGATGGTAAAATTGACACCACGCAGATGGAAAATGGTACTCAAATTCATATTTACAGTCGAGTTCATTGACTGGAAAATCAATCCATAACCCAACATCGCCGAGTCGTGTTTCTCATCCATAATTTTGGACGATTCAATCACGGGCTTAGCGGATGAGTCATTACCAAAAATACAGCCAATTTCGTTCTCGCGAAGATACTCGTCGCTGATTTGAGCCTGAGCAAAAGCTTGACGACTTGCCATATAAGCATATTGCGCTTCCTCAGACATACCAGCGCGGGTATGTCTGTCAATCATCTGCTTGGTGATTACAGGTGTTTTTACAATACCAGTGAGTCCCGATCTGTAGCCATATTCAAGCCTCTCTGGTTGCAATCCAATACCAGACTTACCCTCAAAAAGAGATTGTCTGACTGTTTCTATGTCTGTTCCAAGGCATGACCAAATGCCCATGCCAGTTATTACTACACGTCTTGCCATTGAAAATTATGTATATAACCCTCCATTAATATTTATTACTTCTCCTGTTATATATGCTGCTTCATCAGATGCAAGAAAAGCAACTAAGGCAGCGACTTCTTCTGGTTTGCCAAATCGGCCAACAGGAATCAATTTCTTCAAATCATCCTCTGGCAAATCCTTCGTCATGTCAGTTTCAATAAAACCTGGTGCTATGGCATTTACTGTGATATTGCGTGGAGCTACTTCCTGAGCCAAAGCTTTTGTTGCACCAATTAAAGCCGCTTTCGCAGCACTGTAATTTGTTTGACCAGGCAATCCTTTTACACCTGACAATGACGCAATATTAATAATCCTTCCACCGCGTTTACGTGGCATCATATGCTTCAGCAAACATCTTGTAAGATAAAAGAATCCGTCAAGTGTAGTGTCCAATACTCGATGCCAATCATCATCTGACATCATAAACATTACATTATCACGCCTTATACCAGCATTGTTTACCAAAACAGCAATATAGTCATCTGGATGAGATTGTTCCCAACAACCAATAGCCTTTTCAACTTCAGTCTTATCCGAAACATCAAATGGCAGAAGTTCTGCTTTACCTCCAATATCTTCGATTAGGGATTTCGTTTCATTTGCTGAAGAATGATTAGAATTGTAGTTTATTATTATTGGCATGCCCATTGAGATCAATCTTTGGCAGATTGCTCTCCCGATACCTCTTGAACCACCAGTGACTAGAATATACTTCATCAGCCATCATTTTGTTGCCGCTGGCTACCTTGACGGCTGTTTATACATATCACTAACCACATGAAAAAAGCGTGGAGCCAGTTCTGTCGCTCGCTTCACGTTCTAAAGGCTCTCGCATTGCCCGACTAGTCGAAACGAGCAACGCGAAAGCCCCACACCGAATGATATATTGTCCCAATAACGGCAATTAATCCGAAAGAGGGTGATATAATCATCCCAAGGGGCGTTCCGTTGCTTTGTCTTTGACTAGTCGTTCGAACTTGCGAGATTCTTAGAACGTCAAATTCAAAGCGTACAGTAACGCCTTTCCATATGTTAGTCCCCAACCCAGCCGCATTATCCGTAAGGATTCAGCATCGGCGTGGGAACATTTTGCAAAAGTACACATTTTTTCGTAAATAGAGCCATAAAAATAGAAAATTATAATAAATAAGGTGAAATATTTAGTATTTCATCGAAAAAAGACACATGAAAATCCAATTAATTGTATTAACAATAAGACGTTTTTGACTAAACATGGGTTATTTTAGGAAAAGTTTTGTACCTTTGCATTCAAATTGAAGAATAGAGTTAAGGAATGAAGAGATATACTATAGCTCAACTGCAACAGATGCGCGAGTCGGAAGACCACGTAGAGTTCAAGAAAGGCGAATACGGAAACGTCTCTTATAATGGAGGCGGCAAGGAGAGGCCCAAAGACAGGCGTAAATGCATCTTGGGCTATGTCACTGCACTCTGTAATGAGGGTGGTGGCAGGATGGTTATTGGTATGCACGACAAGCATCCTCATCAGGTGACAGGAACCAAGCAAAACGAGAACGCATTGGGCGAACTGGAGAGTAATATCTATAGGGACTCAGATATTCGCACTGAAGTTTACGAGCAATTCGAAGATGAAGCTAACAAGACAGGACGAGTAGTTGTTATCGAAGTGCCGTCAAGACCTATCGGTAAGGTTTACAAGTTTGAAGATGTGCCTCTTATGAGGGTTGGCGAAGACCTATTGCCGATGGACGACAAAACATATCTCTCCATCATTCAGGAGCAGGAACCGGACTTTTCTGAGCAGTTCTGCGATGAAGCCACCTTCGATGACCTTGATTCAAAGGCAATCAAAGAAATGAAAGAGAAGTATGCCAAGAAGCAGGAGAATCCTTCTTTCGTTTCGCTGGATGACAGGCAGGCATTGAGTGATTTGCACCTTATCGTTGGGAATCGTATCACTAACGCTGCCGTATTACTTGTCGGTAAAGAAGAGTTTATCAATAAGGTGTTCCCACAGGCCAAAGTAATGCTGGAGTATCGCAATACAGAACCTCAGATACATTTCGACAACCGTATGCAATTCGGACAACCGTTCTTTCTCTTGATTGATAAACTCTGGGATGCCATCAATCTGCGCAATGGCTCTGTGCCTGTAAGAGAAGGTGCCTATATCTTTGGTATTCCGTTCTTCAATGAGGATGTAATAAGAGAGGTTGCCAATAATGCTTTCGCACATCGAAATTATCGAGTAAATAGTGAAATCGTGGTCAAGCAGTATCCTACAAAACTGGTGGTCATCAATGCTGGAGGGTTCCCCAAAGGTGTGACAATCGATAATCTGCTAACCACTCCGAGCATGCCGCGTAACAGACTCCTGGCTGACATCTTGGCAAAAACCGGTATTGTGGAACGTTCAGGCCAGGGCATGGACAAGATTTTCCTGAAAACCCTGTCCGAAGGTAAGTGCGATCCAGATTATACGGAGAGTGATGACTTCAATGTGACAGCTATCTTGTCAGCAACTGTAAAAGACAAGGCTTTCGCTATCTATGTGCAGAGCATACAGCAGTCATTGCCTGAAGACAAGAAACTGACAGTCTTTGATGTGATGGCTCTCTGCGAAGTACGTGATGGTAAGAAGGTACCATCTAACAGGCAGATTGCACAGAAGCTGGAACAAATGGGATTCTTGGAGAAACATGGTAAGACAAATGCCATCCGTTACATTCTTCCTCGTCGCTATTATGAATTCGCTGGAGATGTGGCAGCATATTCGTTAGCCACGGATTGGGACTTAGATCAGGTTTGGGCAGTAATCAAGCCATTCCTGAATAAATATGGAAAAGCAAAAATCTCAGATTTGGAAAAGCTTGTCGGCAGTCATGTTTCCGAGAAGCAGATGCGCAGTTATCTTGATGCACTACGAAAAGACGGACGACTGCAAACAGAAGGAAAGAACAAATATTTATACTATGTTCTGGGAAAGGGCGAATAAAAGGGCAAATAAAAAGGTATACAGGAGCGTTTTTTGTATTTAAGCATCTGATTATCAATATATTTGAAAGGGCGAATAAAAGGGCGAATAAAAGGGTTATATTCCTTCCGTTCACCCTCTTCTGAGTCTGTACCTCGGTGCATGCATAGCCTTGGCCATCTGATGGCATCTACGAGCAAAGGACAGCTCGTCCTCGTGGTCTTTCTTCTTGGGCAGTTCGTTATTGCCGCCACCTCCGCCACAAGATTCAGAAATCATAGTGGCTCCATCAAGGTACCCGAAGAACAGGCAAACAGTCGTCGCAGCCACCTTATCCACATCTTCGGCCACATCTTCGGCAATGTCAAGCCCAAGTTTCTTCAAGTAGTCTACGCCCGACTCTGCCGCTATCTCATAAACCTCCGCTTTCGTGCCATTCACGATTTCGCGGATGGTTCTGGCGGCATCTATCATCCAAGTGGCATTAGCCAGACTGATTTCCGGTTCTTTACATAAGGCTTTCCTGATGGTTTCCTTCTCATTATCAAACATCACGTATTTGTCGAGTCGCGGATTGACAATAGTCTGAACGGCATCCCACATTCCCGGCCAAAGTGACTCCATAACACGCTGCAAGCTGTCGGACTTATCGGCTTTCTCCTTGATTTCCCCAGCGTTCTCTGCGGTAATGCCCATTCTCGCCATCTCGTCGTACTGATGAATCTTGCGGATGGCGATGGCATTCTGGCGCAGTTCCTGCTTGACGATGGCACGGCTCCTACGGATCAGTTCCTCTATGTGGGCACTATCGAAACTGCGTAGGATGGTCTGCATATCGGTCATGATGCTCTTGATTTCATTGTTCTGCTGTCTTCTGAACTCTTCGGCATTTGTGAAGACCGATTTCCTCTGGCTCCTGACCTTATCCACCTCCTGAAATGCCGCCATTATCACGTCCATCATCGTCATCTTCGTCTTGCCCTTCGCTTTCAGGTTCTCGATAATGGCACCGTTGCTTTTCGGGTTATAGGTAAAGACAGCATCGCAAAAACCATTGAATGCCACCGACTCAGACGGGTCGCCGACGGCATCGGCCAGTTCCCTTGCCCGTAGTTCCAGTTCATTCTTCTCATTCCTGGCAGTTTCTTTCTCCTTATTGATATTGTTCAATTCCTGACGGGCATTGTCTATCATATCGTTAAGTCTAGACGACGCTTCCCGTTTCTCGG
>JAEEOD010000146.1 GCA_016284115.1 Bacteroidaceae bacterium | reverse complement strand
TCATCATCAATGAAGAAGGCTATGAAAATAGGAGCAACAATCCATTCGATTGCGGAAGTACATATCCGCCAAGGCAGTCAAACAAGGCTGCACATCTTTTATCATCTCTTGATTTAGTAAAACCTCATCGTCTTCCGCAAAGTGGAGTTGCGGCCTTACTCTTTGTGATGATTATTGTTTTACTAAAATAACATTTAAATGAAAAAGAATCTTTTAGGCATGATTGTGTGCTATGCTATGATGGCACTTGTAGCCTGTGAAAACCAGATTATAGACGATAATATAATTAGAAACGAGGAAAAACTTCAAGAGGTAACCTTTAGTGTGTTAGATTTTGAGCAGACATTGACGCAGATGGGCGTCATGAGTGCCGACACTCGTGCCTCTTTGACTGGTAATGCTACTTACTTGAAAGTGGCTTTGTTTTTAGATGACGTCAAGAAGTATGAGTTTTCACAAACGTCAGAAGAAGAGAATTTCGGCACCATTTCTGCATTGTTAGTGCCAGAGGATTACACGATGGTGGTTATTGCTTCAAAAGTTGAAATGGCGATTGATGAGCCGACCAATATTCACCCTGTCGGCGAAAAGTTGAATGACTCTTTTTATTATTATGGTGTCTTGACTAAGGATGTAATAAAGACAGGAGCTGTGGCTGTGGGGCTAGATCGTGCGGTCGCTCGATTTGAATTTCAAACTGATGCTAAACCATCTGAGGTGACTTCTTTCACTTTGGAAATTACTGGTGCCACCACAACGCTTAATGCTATAACAGGTCTAGGTGTGGGAAGCAATACGCTTACCAGCACGTTTGACCAAACAGGCAGATCAAGTGTGCACTGTGGGATGTATGTCTTCTTGCCATCAGCTGATGCTACAGTGACGGTAACAGCCACTGCCTATGATGCTGATAATAAAGTAGTAAAGACCCACACCTTTAATGGCGTTCAGATGAAGCCTGCCTATAACACCTATTGTAGTGGCAATTTTTTTCAGATTGACGCTTCCTGGAGTATCACCATTAACGATGTGGATTGGCCAGAGGCGATAAATGTACCCTATGATTTGAGCACTTTGTAAGAGAGTAGGGGGAGCTAAATGTTTAGCTCTCCCTTTCTTAGTTTAAGAAACTTTTGTCCTCATGATGTAGCTTTTCTTCTTTTAAGTTTGTAACTTTGCATTTGTAAACTTAAACGATACATTATGACTGACACCCTGACACCTGAAGATATTGTGGATGATGTGAAGTACCTGCAACTATTAGCACGCAGTTTCCCTACTGTGGCAGCTGCCAGTTCGGAGATTATCAACCTGGAGGCCATACTGAACCTGCCCAAAGGGACGGAGCATTTCTTGAGCGATGTGCATGGTGAGTATGAGGCTTTCCAGCATGTGCTGAAGAATGCTTCTGGCACCGTGAAGCGCAAGGTGGATGAGATTTTTGCACACTCTTTGCGTGATCAGGAAAAGAAGGACTTGTGTACATTGATATATTATCCCGAAGAAAAGCTAAGACTGATTAAAAAGCTGGAGGCGGACCTGGACGACTGGTACCGTACCACATTGAACAGACTAGTGAAAGTGTGCCAGACGGTGTCATCAAAATATACGCGTTCAAAGGTGCGCAAAGCTTTGCCTAAGGATTTTGAATACATTATTCAGGAATTGTTGCATGAGTCGAGTGGCGACCACAATAAGGAGGCATATCTGGAGGTGATTATCAGCACTATCATTTCTACACGCCGTGCGGATGCTTTCATTGTTGCCATGTGTAACCTGATACAGCGCCTGAGTATCGATTCGCTGCATATCGTTGGAGATATTTTCGACCGAGGCATGGGGGCCCATATCATCATGGATACGTTATGCGAATACCATAACTTTGACATACAATGGGGTAACCACGATGTGTTGTGGATGGGAGCGGCAGCAGGCAACACGGCTTGTATTGCTAACGTAATTCGTATGAGTATGCGATATGCCAACCTTAGTACGTTGGAAGATGGTTATGGCATTAATCTGTTGCCATTGGCTACCTTTGCGATGGATACATATAAGGATGATCCTTGTACGCAGTTCCAACCTTTGCTGAGCGAGTTCAACGATAACCAACCCGATGAGAAAACACAACGCTTGATTGCACAGATGCACAAGGCCATCGCTATTATTCAGTTTAAGTTAGAAGCTGAGATCATCAAACGTCATCCGGAATATAAGATGGATGATCGCTTGCTACTGGATAAGATTGATTTTGACAAAGGCACTGTGAGGATTGGCGATAAGGACTACCCGATGCTGGATTGCTTTATGCCTACCGTGAATCCAGCTAACCCATACGAATTGACTGACGAAGAACGTGACATTATGGACAAGATAGTGGCTTCATTCCTGAATAGTGAGAAGTTACGCAAGCATATGCATTGTCTGTATAGCAACGGCAGCATGTACTTGGTGAGCAACAGCAACTTGCTATTCCATGCTTCGATACCACTGAATGCAGATGGTACGTTCAAGCATGTTCGCATTGGGCAGAAAGAATATTGGGGTAAGAATTTGCTGCAGAAGGCTGATCGTATGCTTCGCGCCGCTTACTACGAATTTCACGATAAGCAGCGCAAACGCGATGCTATGGACTATGTGTGGTACCTTTGGTGTGGTGCCGATACGCCTACCTTCGACAAGAGTAAGATGGCAACTTTTGAACGATATTTTGTAGCCGACAAAGAAACGTACAAGGAGGAGAAAGGCCATTATTATGAACTGCGTGACCAAGCAGAAGTGTGTGACAATATCTTGCGTGAGTTTGGCATTGAGCCGGGTTCGCACTCGCATATTATCAATGGGCATGTGCCTGTTCGCACTATTAAGGGCGAGAAGCCTGTGAAGGCTGATGGTAAGTTGCTGGTGATAGATGGTGGTTTCTCAAAAGCCTACCAGCCTACTACAGGCATAGCTGGCTATACGCTTGTATATCACAGCCACGGTTTCGAGTTGGTTCAGCATGAGCCTTTTGAGAGTCGTGAGAAAGCCATCAAGGAGGGACTCGACATCAAATCGACTATCTTCTTGGTGGATTATACCCGTAAGCGTATGATGGTGAAGGATACAGACAAGGGGCGTGAGATTCGTGAACAGATTAATGAACTGCAGAAACTGTTAGTAGCTTACCGCAGTGGTTTGGTTCAGGAGAAAGATTAAAAAAAGTGTCAAGGTCCTTTCCTTGACACTTTTTCTTTTCTTTTCTTTCTTTCTTTATTTATTCAAAGCATCGGCATCAGCCATCGATTTTTTCAAATCTTCGTCGGTTACGCGATAGTTCTGCAGGTTACCTGCTATGTACTGGTCGTAAGCTGCCATATCGATGAGACCATGACCTGAGAGGTTGAATAGGATAACCTTCTCCTCGCCAGTTTCAATACACTTCTTAGCCTCACGGATGGTAGCTGCAATAGCGTGGCTTGACTCTGGTGCAGGAATAATTCCCTCTGCACGAGCGAACAATGTACCTGCTTCGAACGTTTCGAGTTGCGGTATATCAACAGCCTCCATCAAACCATCTTTAAGCAACTGAGAGATAATGACACCTGCACCATGGTAGCGCAAGCCACCAGCGTGAATGTTAGCAGGACGGAAGTTGTGACCCAAGGTGAACATTGGTAACAATGGAGTCAAACCAGACTCATCGCCAAAATCGTATTCAAACTTACCACGTGTCAGCTTAGGACATGAGTCAGGCTCAGCAGCGATATAACGTGTCTTCTTACCTTCCAGAATAGTGTGACGCATAAATGGGAAGCTGATACCACTGAAGTTAGAACCACCGCCAAAGCAACCGATCACTAGGTCAGGATATTCACCAGCCATTGCCATCTGCTTCTCAGCCTCCAAACCGATGATGGTCTGGTGCAGACCTACGTGATTCAGCACAGAACCTAAAGTATACTTACAGTTAGGTGTCATCATAGCCAGTTCGATAGCCTCAGAGATGGCGGTACCTAATGAGCCTTGATGGAATGGATCACGTGTCAGGATGTCTTTACCTGCACGGGTAGACATAGAGGGTGAAGGAGTCACCTGAGCACCGAAGGTTTGCATAATGCTGCGACGGTAAGGTTTCTGCTCGTAGCTGATCTTTACCTGATAAACAGCAGCTTCAAGCCCAAATAAACGAGCAGCATATGATAAGGCGGCGCCCCACTGACCTGCACCTGTCTCAGTAGTGATGTTGGTAGTGCCTTCCATCTTAGCATAGTATGCCTGTGGCAGTGCTGAGTTCAGCTTGTGAGAACCCATAGGGCTCACGCTCTCGTTCTTGAAATATATATGTGCAGGCGTACCCAGTGCCTTCTCTAGTCCGTATGCGCGAACCAGTGGGGTACTGCGGTAATACTTATACATATCGCGTACTTCTTCAGGTATCTCAATCCACTGGTCGGTTTGGTTCATTTCCTGACGACAGCATTCTTCAGGGAAGATAGGATAGAGGTCTTCTGCTTTCAATGGTTGCTTGGTAGCAGGATGAATAGGAGGCAGTGGTTTGTTTACCATGTCTGCCTGAATGTTGTACCAGTAATGTGGTATCTCCTCTTCAGGGAGAATAAATCTTTTTGTTTTGTTGCTCATTGTTGTTACTTTTTATAGTGTTAAACAGCCACAAAAGTAATCATTATTTTTAAGTATGACGCTTTTTGCTCTGTTTTTTTGTTTATAATTCTACTTTTGATTATGTTTGCTTGTTTTTAGTGCAAGTGACAATCCATGAAATTATCTGACAATAAATATATACTCTACCGCCATCGTTGGATTTATCCTTATATAAGGTTGCTCTTAGGCGTTACTCGCTTCCTTGCTGTAGTAGCAGCTTTGTTGCTGATTGTGGCTGTGATATATGAGCATGGTTTTGTCATCTCACATAGCGATGCACTGATGTTGAATCGGGTGTATCATGGCGTATGGGTAGTGTTCTTAGTGGATATTATTTCGCATCTGTTGCTTCAGTTTGGCAATACTCGGCAACAGATGAATGTCATG
>JAEEOD010000010.1 GCA_016284115.1 Bacteroidaceae bacterium | reverse complement strand
AGAGCGGCTATTGATGAATTGCGCGATAGCCGAATTCGTAAAAAGGGGAAAACCCGAGGTGGATGGGAAATTATAGGATAAGGAGCGGATCCTTCTTCGACTAGCGAAGCGGCAGAGCCGAGCGCGACAGGCTCAGGACGAGAGGATGTGCCTGGAGCGGGGGATGATGCTTAATGATACTTACCTATGACTCAGGAAGAGAAGTGGATGATACATTACAATGAGGTGAAAACCTTTATTGAGACTTATCGTCGGAACCCATCGAAATACGTTGACTCTGAACGCGGCCTTAGAAGCTGGGTCAAGCAGCAAAAAAATTGAAAAATAAAGGAGAATTGAAGGCTGAGAGAGCGGAGATGTTGGAAAGGCTGTTATCTTTGTGGGAGGAGTATAAGAGGGTAATCAGTGGGAGTAGAAGTATAAGTAAAAAAAAGAGATTATTGGCCATGGCAATTAGTGATAAGGTAAAACGGAAACTGCTTGCAGCATCTGGTGGCTTTTGTGGAAATCCCAATTGCCATAGGAATTTGTTTGATTTCTTTGAGACAGGGGAAGTCAAAAATATTGAGGAGTTGGCACATATAATAGGGCAAAAAGAAAACGGACCAAGGGGTGATGATGAATTGCCTCTGACGGAAAGGGATGAATTCGAGAATATAATTTTGCTTTGCCCAACCTGTCATACCACCATAGATAAGAACCCCCATTTGTTTCCCAAAGCGACTATTAGGAAGTGGAAACAGGAACATCAAGAGAGTATAGAAAATCTTTTCGTAACGCCAAGGTTTGACACTCGCGAGAATGCAAGAAAATTTATTTATCCCTTAATGGTTGAGAATAAAGCTATTTTTGATTCATATGGCCCCTATTCAAAAAATGCAGCTAATAATCCAATGGCTACGGAACTTGAATGGGAAAGACTGTCTATACAGAAAATAATACCTAATAATAGGAAAATAGAGTCTGCTATTATACAAAGCGAAGACTTGTTGACACCAGAGGAGATGGGCTGGTTCGTCCAGTTTAAACTACATCGAGAAGGATTTGAATATAATAAATTGTCTGGAGATGTCAACGCTACTGTTCCGACATTTCCAGTGAAATTTGAAAATATATTTAAATGAGAAAAGATATTGCGCCATCAACAAGAGATTTCTTTGTTCGAGGAATGGAAGGACACTCGGCTGTGAAGTGTATTAAGCATATAGACAACGATGTATATCTAATTGAACGAACATTAGATCGTCCCGATATAAAAGTTCTCATAGCTGATATTTATATCGCAGGTGAAGGTGATATTATTGAGATCTCGTATGACTATACAGATATAGACTGCATTGTACTGGTAGGTTTTTATAACCGTTACTCTGGAGCTGCAAAGGAATTTGCAAGAGAAAGAAAAATTGGATTGTATGATAATAGGGAATTTTTCGGTGCGGTTAACTGTACGGGAAATGCATTCCTGAACTATGTGAGGAAAAGCAAATGAAAACACTGAGATTAGATATAGAGCGACGTGAACACATCACTCGTTATGTATTCGGCTCTGCCGTATATTCTGAAACTCCCTCTGATATAGATGTTGCAATAATCTATGATAAGCGTTATGTGACGGTAGAGGACGCAATAACATATAGACGAAAGTTGGTAGAAGAGATGATGCAGCTTAATTCTATGATGATAGATACAATTCTTCTTTCGATTGAAGAGGAGATGGAGATGGCATTTTTGGAGAATGCCAAGGTTTTGGAGTTTTAGGAACCCATTACTTTATAATGATTTACCGTTTATGGAAATTGAAGATATACAAAAACTTATTGCGAAGGATGAGCATCGCTGTCTGGAGTTGAAGAAAACGACAGGTGAGTTGCAGGATGGTATGCACTCGGCTTGCGCTTTTTTGAATACGGATGGCGGGTGGTTAATCTTTGGCGTTGCGCCTACGTCGCTAAAGATTCTCGGGCAGCAGGTGACTGACTCTACTCAGCGTGAAATAGCCCAAGCGTTGGCTGGGTTGCACCCAGCAGTTGAAGTGAAGCCTGAGTACATAGATGTGCCGGAAAGACCTGGCAACCAACTCATCGCTATGTATTTTAATGGATGGAAGTGGGGGCAGATGCCTTACACATATCATGGATGTCCATATTACAAGAATGAGAGCACTACACAGGTAATGCCTCAGGAAATGTATGAGGAGCGTTTGCGTGCTGCCAAGCCAGAGAAGTTTGCATGGGAAAGACAAGAAGCAGAGGGAGTGGCATTGGCAGACTTGGATGAGAAACGGATTCGTGATGCTGTTCGCCTAGGGGTTGAACGTGGACGTATGCCGGCAACGGCAGAGGCTGAAAGTGTTGAATCGCTACTGAGCAAGTGGAATCTGATGCGTGACGGGAAGGTGTTGAATGGTGCAGTGGCTCTGTTTGGCAAGAATCTGAGTGGCTATACGCAGATGTCGCTGCGGCTGGCTCGTTTTCGCGGCACGGATAAGAATGAGTTCGTGGACAGTGGTCGGGCGGATGGCAATTTCTTCGATTTGCTGGATGCTGGTATG
>JAEEOD010000145.1 GCA_016284115.1 Bacteroidaceae bacterium | reverse complement strand
GTAGGTATATTCAACTTGGTCGATATAACCTCTAACCTGACCGTTATTGCCCCAACCGCGAATGGCTATCTTTTCTCCTGGTTCATGTCTGCCTCCCGGAGTACGACTCATAGATCCGGCAAAACCATACCCGTCGCAATTATAAGTGCAAATAACAGAGCCGTCAACAGAGGCAGCCTTACCTACTATCAGGTTGGTGCAAGCCTCAACTGGTGTTGATAATTGGATAGCAGCAATTGCCATCGTTGATACAAAGAGGTGTCTGATTTTCATATTTGTAGTTATTTTAGAAATTGAATGTGCAATTTTCGCTATTTTTATTGAGAATTGCAAACAAAGTCTTAATTTTGTGGCATTATTACCTTTAAAAAGTAAAGCGATGAAAAACAAAATTCTTTTTGCAGCCATGCTATTGATTGCATTAGCTGCATGTAAAAGCAGCAGCAAGCAGGAAGCTGTTGAAATAATTGACCTGCCACGAGTTGAGACTCCTGAAGCTGTATCATCAGCGATGGATAATTATTTAAAAGGTGTAGAAGCTGCCCAGCAAGATTTGCATAGCATTATGGTGGTGCAACATGGCAACGTGATTTATCAGAAATGGCTGAGCGAAGGTGAGGAGAACAAGCCTCATATCCTTAACTCTGTAAGTAAGACTTTCACTTCTGCAGCTGTGGGCCTGGCTATTTCTGAGGGTAAGATTAAACTTACCGACAAACTGGTAGATTTCTTTCCTGATCAGTTGCCTGCAGAGCAAAGTGGCAATTTAAAAGCTATAACCGTCAGCGACTTGCTGACTATGAACTGTGGTTATGATACTGACCCTACGCGTATTATCCGTAATGCTGAGGATGGTGATTGGATTAAAGCTTTCTTAGCTTATCCTGTAGAACATAAGCCAGGCACCTTCTATTGCTATAATAGTTTGGGAACTTACATGCTTTCAGCTATAGTCCAAAAAGTTACAGGAGAGAAAGTGGTAGATTATCTCATGCCTCGCCTTTTTGAACCTTTGAACATAGAGAAACCAGAGTGGCAAGAAAGTCCGCAAGGCATCAATACTGGTGGTTGGGGACTTTATCTTAAAACTGAAGATTTGGCAAAGATGGGCCAACTTATTTTACAGGGTGGCAAATGGAATGGCAAACAGGTGTTGCCAGCTGATTATGTGGCAGAAATGCAGAAAGCCCAAGTGCCTTGTGTACCTTCGGGTGTTAAACCTCAGCAAGCAGCAGAGATGGGCTTGACCAAAGAGAATAGTGATTGGGTACAGGGTTACGGCTATCAGATGTGGCGTTGTCGTCACAATGCTTTCCGTGCTGATGGTGCAAACGGCCAGTATATTATCGTTATTCCTGATAAAGATGCTGTAGTTGTTACTACTGCCAACATTGGCGATATGCAAGCCGAAATCAACTTGATTTGGGATTACATTTTGCCAGTATTGTAAGTTATAAGGATAAGATAAATAATAAGATGAGGTAGGGAAACAACCTCTACCTCATCTTTTGTATTATTTGTACTTCTAAAAAGTTACAGGTCTTTTTCGATATAAGTGAACGTTGTATTACCGATGGTAAAACTACGTCCATGCCATAGCGGCTCAGATGTTCCGGCAGCAAGGAGAGTATCATCAATGATGACTCCTTGTTCCAAAGCTGTAAGCCAAATGGAATTGTTTCGCAAACGTATTTCTGCATGTGTAGGAGCTACATTGCCTGAAAGATCCCAAGATAGTTGGATAGAATTATCAGGAGACTGACCTAAAGTAACAACAGCCGATGGATCTGTTCTTAACCACTTATACAGAGCAATTTCTACTGGTTTGATGACGCCACTTGCTTGCAAGAAATAATGTTCTGAATGAGGAGCCTCATATGCAATACAAATAGCTATTATAATGGTAGTAAAGAGGAAGCTGAGCAAAAGGAACAGGCGGAAATCTACAAATGTGTCACGGTATAACAACATCCACATATAGAAGGAGATGACGCCCGCTAGACAAGCTGTCACCAACCACAACGGGCGTATGCGTACACGAGTGTGCCAAGTGACACAGTACATGATGATAGCCGTCATGAGAATCCAAGGCAAACAATCTAGAATCATCGAGTTGGTCTTAATACCCAACAATATTGCAATTACACAACTAAAGGCAAATAGTAGATAGCTCAACAAACCAGCTATGCCTGCACGTACAAGTATATTACTGAGGCGCGACTTCCAATTTACACTGCGCAACGAGAGCATAGATAAAAGCAAGGTAGTAAAGAAAGCTATACAGAAGCCAAATGAAGGCTGGAAATCCAAATGTACAGAATGGTCTAGTAAAAAACGCTCTGCCTCTGGTGTGCCAGCTTTAATGCCAAAGATAAAAAACATCAAATTGGTGAGCAGCTGAGTACTAAACAGATGTATGCGTAACATAAAGAATACCCATGCTAACAGTCCTGCCAACAAACCTGCTAAAATCCACTGCTGGTAGAATGTGGCATTTCGGGTGTCAAGCAGGTTATTGCTGTTATAATAGTGTGAACCATGAGCACAATTGCGCCCATGCTCAGGACATTGGTAGCCAATTTCGTCCCAGCACTCTTTATGCATGGTGTGACTGCATTTGGTTACTATCTCATCACCCTCTTCAAATGGAGCTTTACAGGAATAACAAGTTTCACTTAGGAGAATGCCATCCTTGCTCATCTGTTTGCCTGTGTAGCGAATTACGTAACGGCGGAGGAATAACTGATAGCGTACCCATGGCACTACCAACTGCAAGGCAAGCCAGATAGCAAGTGCCAAACACAATGCCACCAACAGTCCACGAAGCAATATCTCTATGAGATTCTTCCCTCCAACAATGATGGGATAGAACACGCTACCAAAGGAATAGTCTAAATGACAGGTAGTTAATTTTTCCTCATTTTGCTTGTTGATGAAATCCAAGTCAAGAGACATATGATTGCCATGAAAGACCTTATTCTCTGGCATCATTAAAGTTATGAGGTAATCGTCGTAACTAATCTGATGATCTTTCATAAAGTCATCGCGAATGCCTATCCAATCGAAAGTGTTTTGGAACACACCGTCAGTTTGGCTACATATCAAGCGCATAATACCCAACTCCTGTTGGTTGTTAGTTGACACCTGCTTTGAAGAAGCATCGGCTTTTTTGGAAGAAGCCTCACTCGATGGCGAGAACTGTGCGTAGCTCACCGTTATATCGCGCTTTTGAAGTTGTGGAGCCAGCTCTGCTAAACGTTGTTGAATAACGAAATGACGTGGGTCGATTGGACGATCATTCTCATAAGTTCGACCTCCCGAAAGCACTATCAACCCTTTGTGCTTGGCATTAGATAACAAGCTAGTTGAGTCTACTATCTCCTCCAGTTTCGTTAGTAAGGAGCGGTATAGGAAAATATTTGATGATGACTGGTTTTTAAAATATGTATTTATAATATAGTCTGTTGCTTCGTAGGTCTCAGACACATTTCCGTCCTGCATGAAAGCTACATAAAGGTGTTGAGAGCCAAGTAATGTCCGCGCTTGTAATACAGCCTCTTGTTCCAGATCTATCAGATACTGAGGTAAACTGAGATCAACAAGCATCAACATTTTGATTTTGGAAGCAGCCACTGAGTCCTTTGCTATATGGTGGATGGCATAAAAGATAGGAGGTCGTTCGTCGTTCACCATTATACCTGTTATCAAACCAGCTTTTTGATGGAGATTCACTTGAACAGCAGTAGTGTCAGAAATATCCACCACTCCTGTTCCTTTGTTGAGTTTTACAGATAAGTTCATGAACTTATAATCGTCAGAGGTCTCCACTTTGGTTACCAAACACTCTACCTGCTTCTTTTGTGATACAGCACTATCGAATTTTGTCAGCAACGAATCAATCTCAAGGTTCTCCTTGAAATCACATGAGCCCAAGAAACTTGATACCAACAGGAAAGAGACAATCCTCATGTATCCAATATATTTATTCAAAACCTTCATCTCATTCTTCAATGTTATTTGTTTAATGGCTTATCATAAATCGCCAATGTTATATTGTGGGGTAATCTTGCGCCCCTCCCATCATATCTTTTAATTTCTTAGCCTGTGCAACCGCTTTTCTAGCTGCCTTTATACGGGCAATCACCATATTGGCAAACATCAGCACGATTGCTACTGCTGCAGTTGACATGAGCCAGTCCTTTATGCGTTCCATGAGTGGCTTGTAGACAGCTTCCTGAATTTTACCAGACACTACTTTCAGCTCAACATATTTGTTTTCTAACCTCTGCATACGGTCCTTCAATTGGGGTATGGCCTCTGCTGTCTGCTTGGCTTCTTCATAGGATTTCTGTACATTGGCAAACTGTAATTGCTCAGACGCCTTAACCTTCTCTAGCTGTGCTTGTAGCTTGGCAGATAACGTCAGTTTCATCGCTTGGCTGTAGAGGCTGCTATAGGTAGAGTCTTGACTGAACAAATACACTTCGGCACGGTTAAAAGCCTCCATCTGGTCAAATTGTTGCCGCAAGCTGGCTATTGACTCTGTAACTTTTTGTTGTAATTGTTGAACATCCGCAACCTTCACAAGTAGTGTGTCATCAGATGCGATGTAGGATTGTACACCCTGCTGATAGGTATTCCAACGGGTATTGAATGACTGCAAATCACCTTCCATCGAGTTAATGTTTTCATCCACCGATTGTACCAAACCTTCAGGCATTGGACTCTCATAGTCAAAGTCTAATTTTTGACTGCTTCTAAGAAATAGCTCATCCAACTCGTCATAGAACTGAAGCACACGCATCTCCACCTCATAAGGACTAAGATCCTCATAAGTCTGTGCCATGCCACCTAATGGCAACCACAGCCATGCCAACAATATACATGCATACCTCATGGTTTAGAGCAGTTGGTTTTATAATATTGCTGTGCCTCACGGAATACGTTAAAGGCATTACGTTGTTCTGCAGTTTTGATGCCCTGTTGCTTTACCAGAGCATCCACTTCAGCAATTACTTCTTCGCATTTAGTAATAATGTCTCGACGTTCAATGGTATCGTTAGATAGTAGCCAGCGCGATACAAGGTTATCTATTTGACGAGCTTTAACCAATAACAGTCGTGCATTCACTCCATCACCGGCAACTCCTGCAGCACCTGTTAGGCTCACGGAGCATTCCATGGCGGAGATTTCGTTAATATAACTGTTGTATTCTTCCCAGGCTTGGTTTATCGTTGGGCAAGTACTAGCAGCGCCCTCATGCAGTGGGAACTGTTGCACAAACAGCCCTTTCATTTGCTCAAATAAGGCAAGTTGTTCTTTGTTAGCTACTAAACCGCTACCGAAGCGATTCTTGATGGCTTCGGCTCCATTCTTGGCACTGGCAGTGGCTTTTTGAGCAGCAGTTATTTCCTCTTCCATACCGAAACATGGGTCACGATTGATGAGCACTTGATATTGAAGATTAAGGTCAGTGCCAAAGGATATCTCGTAGCGTTCAGGTTTACCTACGCGTGTATCTTTTTTATCAGCCAATAGAATGTCGCGCAAAGTGACTTTTACTAAATCACGTTTGCCTACAATATCATATTTCTGCTCAATGATGGAGTTCACCATTTTATAAGGTACTGGTACTGGCTGTAAGCCCTCAACTGTAATCCAGCGATTAAACACATGGTCTTTTCGTGGCTTCGGAATCGAACGCTTAAATGCACGACTGAGTTTGAACTTGGTTTTAGGGTTCTCATCTACGACATATGGTAGTAACTCCTGATGCACTTTCCCTTTCCAGACGGCAGGCTTATAGCGCACTTGGTCCCAAAATACGAAGAACGAACGATAAGAAATGAGGCTTACCGTAAGCGTATTTTCACCTTCATTAAAGATGAACTTCACCATCAGGTCCATGTCACGTGTATCTTTTGCCAAAGTTAGGTGATCGGTATATGGTGTCTGCTGGCTGACGGTGATGGTTTTCATCGTCTGCGCCCAAGAGCCCTGCATCAGTAAGCAGAACCACCCTATCCACAATATTCTTTTATTCATTCCTTTCATCCTCAACTTATTGGTTAAAATAAATCCAGCCATTCGGCTCACCTTGCCTCATTACCCATGAAGCTACTTTCAAATCCTCTGGGTATGGGGGCTCTTGCACCGCATGATATATCTCGTATCGCAAATAATCAGCCACTCTCATCACGCCCCAAGCCAAGTTGGTGTATGTGTCTGCCATGTTAATGCAGACGCGTCCGGCAAATGCACCGAAATACCGTATATTGGGATGCCAAGGGTGTGGTATTGGCTTCCCTTGTTCGTCCTTGGTTAGGAACTGGAACACAGGAGGCGCATCTACCGATGGATATCCATCGGGCAGTAGAATGCTCATCCAGTATCCAGTAGCAAACTGTGGTACGTTGCTTACATCAGGTTCATTGAGATGTTCTACTTCGCTGACTCCACAGATGCTTTTCAATTTATAGTGTATCAGGTAACCAATAGGTAAACCTACTACATTTTGTTTCGTTACCTCGTAGCTGATGTCTTGTCGACCAGCCAGCCTTTTCTCTATCAGTTGCCACTCAGCATATAAGCGACGATTCTTTCCTTTTAGCTCATTCATCCGGGGAATGGGTCAGGTATGAGGAACAACTTGTCCCCATTGTTTACATTATAATCCTTCAATTTTTGGTCATTCTTGCCAATGCGAGGGCGCAAAACCCTCACCTCATTAACGGCTGGGTCTTCTTTCCCAAAGAAATAATCTAAGGGAGCACCAGTCTGGTCAATAGAAGGAAAATCAAATATCAACCTACCATCACTACCTACGGCATGCCGCAGATTGTTCATCAACTGGCTCAAAGGTGCATCAGGATTCACTACCTTAAACCTCACCGTCTTATTCTTATAAGTGATATCTAAAAAGAAATCTTCCATATAGTATTATTTTAAAATCAAACTAAAAATCAATCTTCTATCTTTATTGTCACAAACACTGGATAAACATTAGCACTTCTCACTTCAATCATTTTCTCAATCAGTATAGCAACTTGTTGCATCTTGTCGGAAAAACCACGAATAATAACAGGATTGTTCACCAATGTAATCTCCACAATCACCTCATAACCACAAGATTTCAAATCTTGTCTTTGTCTCCTGCTCACCGAAATAGCTTTTACCATATCACGGTTGATGCCGTAATGAATCAATAGTTCGTTGTAGCAGAAAATCTTTATGTCAGCTGGAGTCACTATACGATCGTGTGTCATTAGATAATAACGAGTAAGACTTTCTTCAACATATTGGTTCTTAATCTCATCAATGCCTAAGATTGGTTCAGCGATTTGGTGAGTCTTTTCAGCTAAAATGCCATAAGGGGTTTCAAATCTACTGTCTGCCTTCAATAAGGCATTTACGTTGGCACCGTTCGTAGTCAAATAATCTACATCTAGACTAAGTTCTTTTGGAGACTTTCTTGTTTGCTGTCGTAACATCAGATATACTCCTGGCACAACATTTAACTTGTCTTTACCTATTTCACTAAACAAACCAGATAATATACTCTGTAAAGCCTGCATCGTTTTATCATTAGCGATCTCCGATAAACTTTTGAAAGCTATGAAGTCGGAGCGGTATTTTGTAACCAGCGTGTTCAACAAACTCAAAAGGCGACTTTGGTTGAAACGGTCGGTAGCCACACGGCGCACTTCTATCAAAGCATCCATATACAATTGTTCCTCAGAAGGCCTAATGGCATGTAGAAACTGCTCACCTTCCTGATCAATTCCATTCTCAGTACCTGCAACCCTTGCCACTGGCATTGCTTTAGAAAGTGTTGCCGTCTTCTTCTTCGCATTTACCAATACGGTGGCATTGATGAAGAAATTATTCTTATCAAACATAAAATGATCGGTGATGCCAGAAAACTCGAAAACCAAATCTAAATGCTTAGTTTCAAAAGAAAAGGCACTATTATAATCAAATTTCTTTAGGAAGAATAATCTGACATTCTGACGAGCAAACAAATCCAAACACAAAGCCGATGCATTATAGGTTTGAGAACGGTTATAAAGGATGGTGTCTAACCCGAAATAATCAGTTAGAGGCAGTTCAGAGAAATCCCATGGTTTCACTATTGGCAGAGTTTGCCCGTTCAATGTTACCATTAGATCTTGGAAATATGCATTCTTTACAGCAAAACTCATACCAGATATATCTGTAATTGGGGTGGCAAACTCTAGTGACACCTTCCATCTACGTCCGTCCATTCGCACAATAGAGCGTATTTCTGCATTCAACACATGGGTCTTTAGTAATGGAATAAAAGAATGTGTAGTGTTTGCCAGCATAAATACACTCTTTTCATCCACCATCTGTTCAGACAATGAGTTTTCCATTGCCATTTCCACAACTGCAGTGGCAGGCACTGCATGACCTACCTCATAAGGAACGAGCATTTTAGCAAAATCTTGTAGCACTTCCTCTTTGATAGCTTCAATGTCACCAGAAGTTTCATTGGCTTGATAGGCGAGCGCAGTGAGTAAGATTTTCATCACTGGATCGTTCTCCAAACCTTCTAGGGCATCATCCATGTCGCTCAGTCGCCACACGTCCAGAGCTTCTCGAAGTAACTCATCAGCCTTTATTCTGGTTTCAAAAATAGTCTGTTTCATTAATATTAATCAATCTATAATAATCAGTTCCAAATCTTAAGTTTATTAGTATAGACATACTCTTTGCCAGTGGATACAATTACTCCCTTAACATTGACATCAACCTGACGTTCCTTACGCACATAATTCATGGAAACAGTTATGTCTTTCAGTCTATTTTCATATTTCTCTATAACATTCTTCAATTCTGTTGCATATGTGTTCAGATTATTAGAAGAACCAGATATCTTTTTATTATATAACCCAGGAAGTCCGTACACTGACCCTTTGTCATTACTATCAAATACCACTCCCTCTTGTTCGTTGAATATTTCAAAACGCAAGTTGTTGAAAACGAAACCAAAACCAGAATCAGCAGGCATACTGAATTGTGGAGTAGTAAGCAAAAGTTCTATCATTGCATCAATGCTCCGCTTTAGATTCTTCTCTATTGCAAAACCTTTTTCAGTGACCTTTAATGGTATTATGAGACTATCCATATTATCTTCCAATGTATATCAAATCAATGGTACAAAAGGTTCCTTCTCAGGTTCTGGCACATACAATGCATTGAACAGATTGTCGAATAGCTCCATGTAAAGCTTCTCATAGAGAGAACTAGTAATCTCCTCTGTTGCCTTAGTTAGTTTCACTCGCTGTTCTTCACTCATCTGTTCAGTTTTCTCCTCTAAAATGCCACTCAAATGTTTCTCCAGTTCCACTTTGAGATTATCATTGATATAGGTAGTTATCGTTTCTGTCTGACGTTGCATCTCTGCTCTCACCTCCTCTTTTAAATCAGCCAGCAACTTCTCTATCAGTTCTGGATGTAGGCGGCTATAAAGCTCAGCCTTTGCTTGTGCCAGGAGAGCCTCATAGTCAATGGTATGATTCTCAAGTACTACATTATTGAGCAAAGCGATAGCACTTGACAAATAATTCTCAAACCATTGTAGCCAATCTTGAGGATCTACAACAGAAGCAACGGGTACAAGCACGGGCACCTCCGTATTTGGTTTCATCACAAAGTAGTCGATAGCTTGTGCGATTTCTTGCAGTAATGACAACAATGCTTGCATACTACCATCCATATTGTATCCTTTTAAGAGGAAAAGATAATGTAACAATGCTCGTTTACCATCACCTTCTGCCAAATTAGAATGCATAGCCAATCGCTCAAAGGAACTCGTAAAGTTTTCCAAATAAACTTGGAAACGAGGGTCATCCTTCAAGAGCAGGCAAGGAGGGATGAATTCTGTATCGATGCTTAGTTCACCATTCTTCGCATTGAAGCGAACTAATGGGAATAGGTCATTCTCCTCTATTTCTTGTAATGAATGGATGGCATATTCATATCGTGTAGTTACATAAGGAATTCCCTCTTTTTCGAACTCACGATCCCCTTCAGCTATACCTATAGTCAAATAATACCGTTCCCCAAACAACATTGGTATATTTACCGTTACATCCTCATCAGCATCTACTATGTTACCCGATGGCAACAAGGCCATACACCTGAAATGATCTACCTCGAAACAATTCTTCACAAACACTCCTTGACATTCAAATGGCATACTAGGCAATCTGCCCATACGCATGTCAGCCATGGAGGCCCTTAATGCCACCCGAATCTTTAGGCTATCGCTGGATGCCATATCATGCATCGCTCCAGCGGTAATCTCCATACCAGGTTTCCAGTTGATTCTTGAATTAATATCCATTACACCCATATTAAAACTCTGTGTTATAATCCAACGTCAGCCGCTCATTCGTCCGTTGCGTCATGCCATGCTCCTTAATCAAGATTTGGCATTCCACTTCCATTGGAATCAGCCACTCACAGACAAACGCTCTTAGTGGGTCTAACGCTGTGTTTTTATTAATAAATTCTTTAGCTGTGAGTTCAGACATCAACACCTCATACCGTACTATTGGCAACCATCGCTTAGAACTATCCGTATGTCCAAAACGCCCTAGCTCCATCGTTACCTTACAATGTAATAAAGCCTCCAATAGCAACCTCACAAAGCCATAATCACCTCGTTTACTGCTCACAAAAGGCAATATCACTGCCGCCTCTTTTACCAGAGGATTTTGTTCCTTATTCAAGTCGAAATCAAAGTAAGTACGCAACACATATTCCAATTTTTCATCCAGTAGTTCAGAAATTTTCCGTTCAGCAAGCAACTGCTGCCTGAACCAATAAGTGTCGAAAGGAATAAAAGTTTCTTTGAGGAGTTTCACACGCCGCTCCAACTCTTTGAATTTAGTGCGCATGTCCTCTCCTCTCAAGTCATCTTGTTGTGTATAGAGTCCTTGAGGCAACTGGTTCAGAAAACCATCACGGCTCAATTCCACCTCGCAACTCTCGTCATCCAGATCTAGGATATCTTGGTTATAGTTGCGATAGAAAGTGCCACTGCAGCGTGTTTTCCACTGCTGTTCCATCTCTGGATAGAGACGATTCAATAACACTTCTGCCCTAATCTGCGGTATGTTAGTCTCTTCTTTCATTTCATCTCAACAAATCGTTCTTTTCCGTCAGCATGCACGCAAAGCACATCCTGCTCAGGCAATCCCAAAGCTGCTAACGTCAATTCTTGATATGGGAAGTCGATTTCTATACGTCGATATTCGTGCTGATACAACTCACTAAAAGGAATACCAGCCAACCGTTTATGACGCTCTACAAAATCTTCTACATTTCTTCCAGCTTGCATCACTTCCCATTGCCTATCAGTAGCACGTTCTATCACATAATCCACGAAGCAGTCGTTTCGTAAACTTATCTCTACTTCATTGGCAGCCAATTCTTCTCGCAGTATCTGTAATACTTCACTTACTGTCATTAGGGGTGTTACCTTCGTCGGTTCCACGGGTTCCCAACACTCATGTTCAAAGCAATCGTCATCCCATGCCTGAAAACTTATCAAACGTGTGGTCAAATGTTCTCCCTCATAGTAGAACATCTTGCCACATAGTGACTCCAAACTGCCCTTCTCCAAAGCATCAGGTTGAAGAAACTTTAAAGCTTCTTGCACCTGCACTGCCCCGATAATCGAAGCTATCAGCGAAGTAGTAGGGACAGAGCCTGCTTCTTCATGTCGTCTGATGATACCTGAACAGGGCATCCTCCGCTTTAAATCTTTCAAACCTTCAGGACCTAAGTTACATGCATAACAGTTCTTGTCTGGCACAAACACCCTTACTGTACCTTCCAATTCACTGATGCCACCATCTATCCATGGTATCCCTGCTCTCATACAGAGACGGTTGATACAGAAACGCGCCCATTGACTATCCACACAGCCTATCACCACGTCCATCTGTCTTATCAACCCTAAACCAATATCATATGCAATGTCACCTCTTATGGCTTTTATATCTAATTGTGGATTCAGTTCTTTGAGTCTTTCCGTCACCACATCGGTCTTCCATCGTCCTGTCTCCGCATCAACTTTCCTAAATAGCACCGAACGTGTCAAGTTGCCTATTTCCACGTGGTCAAAATCTACTACAACGATATGTTCAACACCCATCAACGTCAAGTTCTTCAGTACTTCGTTGCCCAAGGCACCGCAGCCTACTACCATAATATGAGGAGATTGGTCTTTATACATTAACTCCCAATATCTAATGCTCAAGATTCAATGTTTTTGCAGCCTTCTCTCCCATCGCTTCATTCTGTTCTAGCTGCTTTTGGTCTTTCTCCTCTTTTCCTGCTAGCCAACGTTGGTATGCATCCTCTATCTCTTTTTCTTTGTTTTCTTTATACTTCTTGACAATGCTTTTATGCCTGTCATATAATTTTTCCAAAGCATCCTTTGCTTCGTCAATATCAGAAGGGCTTTGTCCTACCATCTTTGAAAGCAGACGAGTCGTGTATTCACCTTTCGCCTTGTCCAATTGCATCCCGCAATCATCGTATAGCGTGGATACAGCATCTATCAAAAGTTTACGACGATCATTGTCTACATCGGGCATGGTACAAATGATGTGCCGTTCTTCGCTATCATCCAGAAACACTTTATCTTCTTCCTCAGCTACTATCACCTTTTGCTTGAATTCTGGATGAGTCTGCATAATTGCCTTGCAGATAGGAAATAAAAATTCATCATTGTGAGGAACAATCTCAAACTGATAGTCGTTTTTCTGCATGACACCTGCTACCTTTTCTATATCAAAGACACTCCCTTCATTATCCACTACTGAAAACGAGAGCAAGGAGGAAGGCTCTGCCTTCACACACAAGTTCATATACCGATATTGCAACAACACGGCATAACCACTCAGTTTACCTTTCAGCTCATCAAGCAATATTAAAATAGCCCTTTTCATTGACTTTATCTTTTATTTTTTTTCTTTTTCATCTTAACAACTACATCTGTCAGCGTGTTGCCAATCACCTTTACCTGCTTTGTTACATCCTTGAATCCCTGTTTATTAAGCCTTATGTTATAGGTTCTACCAGCTGACAACCTTCCCGTTATCCAAGGGGTGCATCCGCTTAACACACCATTTATATATATATCTGCATCCACTTCGTTGCTATGGATATTCAAATAACCATAATCTGCCATTGTAGTGGATAAATCCAACTGTTGTGGTGACTCATCTTCCACCCATAGGTATTGTGGAGTAGACTCAATACCGTCAGAGCGAGTATTGATGGCATAGAAACCCATCGGCAGTTGTCCCTCCCATCGTCCAGTGCCCAATAGCTCCCTGTTTAGCCATATCTCCGTAGAGTCATTGGGAGCTGATATGGTCACTAAAGCGGTCTTTTCTTTATCTATAGCTACACTATCGCTCACCTGTTCTGCTACTGACCTGTCCTCTACGGTTCTTGATGTCTGCCCATCTTCTAAGGCATATGAAACAACTTTCTTTTTCCACCGAGGATAGAGGTCGTCGGTAGTTAAGGTCAATGTTTTCTTCTCGGCCTTTGCCATCACCACATCCGCCTCATATATGCAAACATCACCTTTCATCACTGTCAAACGGTGAGTTCCATCCATCAATCGCCCACTGGTGGCCTCTGTATAGCCAATGGTCAAACCATCAACTAATATCTCACCATCTTCCTGTGGTGTCTTAACTGTCAGGTAGGAATAGATGGGCTGCAGTGATACTTGTATAGTAGTTTTCACAGTATCTACTATCTGAATTATTCCATCCTGCTGTTCATGAAACGGTGACTCAACCTTATAAGGATGCTTACCCACCGTTAATTCCAATTGTACCCTGCCATTACGTGTGGCAATTTGTGTACTATCCACATATACTATGGCATTTTCTGGCAATACTTCAAAGACCACCCACTGGTTTTGCAACTTATAGTCCTTCTCACGGCTCTTAGTCAGGAGCTGTGCCTCATAATGTTTCTTTTTTCTCAATCCTTTACTACCAGGCACCTTCCAGAATAACTGTCCGTACTCTTCATGCTTGATAAGCAAGAATCTGGTCTTGTGCGGAGCCTTTAGGGTAATGCCCTTTTCTCCTTTTTCAGCTTGTAATTCAGTTACACCATCAGCTAAGAAGGTAAATCCTTTTTCCGTCGTCACCAAGTCAAGCGTCGCTTGCCGTTTCTCTGTTACCACATGGTGCATATTCAAAGGACCTTTTTTCAACTTATGAAAATCGGTCATCTTCATCTGTTGTGCCTGTAACGGCAACAATAGGAACGACAGTAGTATGACGGTAAGCCATCTCATTTCCCTTCTGCCATCATGTTGCCTGGGTTGGTGATGGAAATCTGTCCTCCCCACATGCACATACACTTACCATTATCCAATAAGGCTGGCTGGTTCATTACCATTACCTTGCTGGGGGGTGCCCATGGCGCCAAGATGGCTGGTACGCAGGGCATAGGTGTCAGCACACCCATCGCAGCTGAAGTTGCTGCTGCTACCTGTGGATTAGCCATCGACTGGCACATGCCAAAAGGCAAGATGTTCGTCATTGGCACCATATCCATTATTGTGGCCATCAACATGTTTTGTGCCTTTGGGCGTAAAGGAACTGTCACCATCAATGAAGATGGAGCCATTCCGAAGCTGCATTGCAGCAATGCGCCCATACAAACAAACTTTCCCATACCTCTAACTATTTTGTTTTGGTTCAGGAGCATCTTCCTCCTTTAACTTCGCACTGAGACTGGCTGTAGAAGGTGCACCTGGAATGGCAATACCATCACTGATATTCGCACTTTTGAATGAAGTCTTGGCCTCTAGGTTATCAGCAGTAAGCTTAGGAGCCTTGACTTCTGCTTTAAATTCAACATTGCTATTGGCGGTAGTGTTGCCATAAAGTTGCATATTAGAGCCTGACATTGACAGGTTGCCACCATCAAGCTGTACGATAGCTTTGCCGTCGCCTTGTTGTACTTCGGTTGTGGAAGTACCATAAAGACCTGTTTTATCTGCCGATATCTGCACTTGCTTAGCAGTATTTTTCTTGGCAGTACGTCCCAAAAACATCTTTTCAGCCACCAATACCATGTTGCCACCAGCAGCCAGGTTCTTGTCCTTGCCCTTATCGTCTGTGTCCATAGATTTCACAAACACATCCTTTCCGTTTAAGACAATTTGTCCAAGTGCCTTGCCGCCCTTATCCACAGCAGCTACATCTGTCTTCTCCACATTTACTTTGAAGGAACCTGTAGCATTGCCGTCTTTGTCAATTGAAGCCATCAACATTTGCTGGTGCATCACACTGAATGAGCCTGAAACATTCTTATCTTTGTCGTGAGAAGCAAGTATTACATTTTCCACGCCAACCATAAACCTACCAGAAGTAGAATTTTCTTTTGCGTCTAAAGAAGAGAAATTTGTGTTTTCAACTCGAACATTAAAAACACTATCTTTAGTTTGTTCCTTTTCTTCTAATTTGCCATCCTTAATGGTATTGTCCACACTTTCGAACGCCATGTCTTTAGCCCGCACTTTAAAACTTCCCACTGTCGGAATTTCGCCATTGCCCTTGTCATCCAACTTCGGATTGGCAGTATCCACCACCATGTTCTTGGTGGTGATAACCACACTACTGTCATCTATCAAAGAACCGTCAGCTTTACAAGTATTGATTCTCACCTTACCAGTCTGTACGTTAATAACCGCCTCAGGATTTTCACGAATATTGCCATCACCATCTACTGCTTCAATGTCCAAGCTCTCAGCACGTAGTGTAAGATGCGTGTTTATAGTTTCCTTTTTAAAGTTTGACTTGTCTGCATTTAGTTTCTTCTGCTCAGCTTTCAACGCAGTAATTCGTCGGTTGGTTTCTGCTAATTGCGACAGCGTTCTAATACAACTATCCAATGCATTGTGCATAGCTGGTACCATTGCCTCAAACTTATCTTGAGCTGCATCCAAATCCACCACATTGGTACGCGTAAGGATTTCACTTGCATTCAGCAAATCTTCTGTTTTCAAAAGCAACTCCATCTCAGTGGTAAGTGCCGTCACTCCCGAAATCTGCTTTGTAGCAGCCATAGAGAGATCTGTCTTATCTTTGTTCAATGTTGAAAGTAGGCCATCTATGGTTTTACCTCTCGTTTCGACAGATTTTGTGACATCAATCTCCAAATTCTCATCCGCATGAATACGCACTCCAGTACCACCCGTAGAAATAGGGGTCTGAGAAAAATAGCCATCTGACTCGTTGCTTTGTATTACAATATTTTTAGCTTGATTGATAATCTTCGAATTCGACAATACTGCTTCTTGTATCCCATCAGCTCCAGGATCAACTGCTTTTTGCTCAATTATAGAAGCTTTGGTGCTGACTGTACCAGTTTCGCCAGAGCCTTCCAGATTCACCTTGCCACCACGAATGATTACTATTCCCGAATCGCCATACAACATGCCGTTAGCATCCACGTTACCGATAATAACCTCTGGAGCAGAGAGAATAATACGTTTGTCATTGTGAATATACAATTCCTCTGAAAGACGTGTGTAAATATCATCTTTTAATTGCTGTATTTCCGCTTTTTGTTTGCGAATTTCAGCCAAATCCTTTGTCACACTGGCCTGTAGCTTAGTCAGTGCCGACGTCCATTCTGATAAAACCGTACTCATTATTTCACATCCCCCAACATTCGTTTAATTTCAGCCTCAAATCGAGAGGAGATATTCTCCATATTACTTTGCTCATTCATTCCTTTTCGCGCGAAGGCTACTGTTTTTGTAGGATTATCAGAGAACAATATCTGTCCTTTCACCTTAGAGTCCCACAACTTGTTCTTAGTAAACACGTCACGGAGATCTGTGAAGTTTTCCACGTAATGTTCAATAGCCCAATCCTTTGCTTTCGATATAAATGTAATATCATTTATATAAATTCCCCCAACGAAATTAGTCCAAGTTTGATCATTTTCATAATCGGTAGGTTCAGTAATGTTATCTTTAATTTTGAATAAACTCTTAACCTCATTCTCTTGTAGTAACTGATACGCAATTTTACGTTTTAGAATCTTTTTCTCCTTTTCCCAAGTATTTTCAGCAATTTTGGCGAGAGTATCCTCTACAGTGAGGTTCAAAGATTTGGCAACGGTAATAGGGAAGTTGTTACTTAACTCTGCAGTATCTTTCAAATAATCCAACACAGGCTTATAGACCAAGGCCTCTGTAATACTATCAGGATAAGTTACCACTAAATTGCGCCAACTATTAGCAGAACGCTTTAAGTCATGCATCTTACGTAGCAACGAAGTGGCCTTCTGTATAGCAGTCATCTTGAGAGCTAAGTTTTCAAGGATCTTTTGATTCCTTTCATCTTCTCTAAGCTTACGATTTTGTTGCGCTTTCTCCCAAAGTTCAAGTTCATTTTTATATATTATAAGTTTTAATTTATACATTTCTTTTGTAATCGATGAATCTTGTTTAGGTTCCTCTGGCTTTTGACTATCATCCTCCGGCAAAGGATCTGGATCTTTTATCACATCCGCATCGGCATGTATGTCTCCATCTGTTATCTCAAGGGTATTTGTTACTAGTGTCGCATCATTTCCTTGAGCTATAGCCCTAATTTCATTAAAATTGATAATGGTTTCAGAACCTGGATTATTCTGTTGCCAATCCTTGAACTCATGAATTGCATCAACCAGAGCCTCTTCATCTTTCTTCAAGTTGTTTACCAAATCAACAATGTTCATGGAAGCAGTTGCTAAAGTATTTGACATTATTGTGTATACATGTGTCTTGTTTTCGTAATCAGCATCGCTCATATAATCTTTTGGATTCTTGGCATAGCTGCCTCTCGGCACTTCTACTTTGCCAGGCCCTGCTTCAACCATAACAAAAGTTGTGGATTTAATCTTTAACGTACCATCGATAGGCCGCATAAAAACTTCTAAAACCGTGCGGAGAAATGACAAATCGAGCATTTCCTCTGCTTTTTTAGATACGCCATTTAGTAGCCCTAAGCCAATGTCTTCTACAGTACCCAATGCGCGATCCAAAAAGCCATCACCTTGTGTGAAGAAGCTCTTTTTGCTAATGAAACGGTCATTAATATTGCTACCTGAAGTCAATGTCAATTTGTTGCCTGCCTTGATGTTCACATTTTTACCGGCAATGGTGATATCGCCATTTGGTGCGCTGATAGTAATGCCTGTAAAAGCATTGATTTTTACATCTCCCATAGGGGATTGCAAGGTAATGTTTCGCCCATCAGACGAGCCACTGATTTTGTACAATCCATAACGGTCGGTAAGGGTCACACCACCCGTTAGATCAACCATCTTCTGACTAGCTTTATTTCTGTCTGTCACTTTAAAGTTATCTGTCCAATCTGTGTCGGGTATGAAATCCCTGAAAGTATTGAACAAAGGTAACCACCCCCATAAGAAATTCAATCCGTCAAGACCATCGTCGAATGTCAAAGCATGACCGTTTTTCGACATAATACCCCTATCAGGAATCACAGCACCCCAGGTCTGCTTGATATAAGGTGAAATAAGATAGCCTGTTACATATGGTTTATCTATGTTACCATCTACATAGCTGACCATCACTTCATCTCCAACCTCAGGTCTGAAATTTACGCTACCTCCATTTGTTGCCATGGGCACTGTAACCCTGATCCAAGGTGTAGGTGCGTCATCGGGATCCTGCCATGGATAACGAACACGCACCCTACCCAATTTTTCTGGGTCCTGCATGTTCACTGCCACAAAAGCACGTTGTGGTTTAGACTCACGTATTAGCGGAATAGGTATGACAGGAGGAACAAGTATTGTAGATGAATCGTATTGATACAATGGTATAGCTGCAACTTTTTGTATATCGTTAAAAGCATCTTTCTCTTTTTCAGACTGTCCTTCAATTTCAACAATTACATAGTCAGTCCCATCCACATGTATCTTATCACCCAATGAGAGAAGTTGAGTATGATCGCCAAACTCTAAAAATACAGCTTTGCCCGTCACACTTTTCTCCATATTTCTTACCGTTTGATAAAATTCTGAAGAGAAGTTCACCACTTCATTACCTAACTTTGCAGAGAAAGCTGTGTTGTTTTCAAAAGAAGAGAACAATGAAACCTCAGTAAATTTCTCTTTATCGTCATTATTACGCTGATCTTTGTAGCTATCTCCCTCGTATGGCTTTATATTTTCTTCGTTATACCACTCATTCATATCCTTCACATTCTTCGCAGCTTTGATAGCGCGGAATGCCCACGTAATAGATAAATTCGATAAGATGCCCGCCAGTGACGAAGCACCTAGAGCTTTGTATAGGTCCTCCATAAAGCGAGTCCACTTCCAATCATGCATTTGCTTGTTATAGGAGGTTGCGCCATCTTTTTTTGCCTTTACTAGATACTCGTCGCTCGATACTGGATCTGGGTTGTAGAAATGAATAGTAATCACGTCATTTTCCTTCGTTTTTCTGGGAGAGTATACTACAGAGTTGTCATCTGTTCGTTCATTATATGCAGAGTATTCATCTTCTACAGTAAGGGCCTCAGGTAAAAAACTTTGATAATATCTGACTTTTAAATCTTTGCAAGAAGCCCAATCTTTGATTTTATTATTAGTTTTATCTAGCCAGTAGTTCGTGTCTGCAAGTTCCATACCTAATCGTAGCTTGCCGTCCTCATGATAAAGGAACTCTCCATATCGTTGTGAAATGCGTTTCATGAAATCATAAAATGTTTCATTGTATTGCACAACATAAGGTAATCGCATTTCTTTGGCACTTGTAGTAAGATTAAGAAACTGCATTTTAGAAGTATCACCTTCTACAGTCAAATTCCCTACTTTAAAATTTTTGAGTTCAGGGGTAAAGATGTCTGTTCCTAATCTTTGTGCGGTGTATGCCTTGCTGTACTTATCGAGGGTAAGTAGTTTGTCAAGGCTGTAAATATGTAGTTCTAAATCTATGGTAGAATCTGCAGCATTCTTCCTATAGCAAGGATTCATCTGATAAATAAAGTAGTTCTTTGCTATAATTTTGTCTATTGAGTTAAGTTTATCATATAGTTTGAGTCCTACTTTTTTATTAAGAAAGCCAGCTTTGAGTGTTTCAAAAGAAGGTGGGTCGTCCGAGATTTCAGTTTTGATGAGGGTTGGTGACCTACCAATTTGATTATATACTTGATATGTCATAGTCTTTGATTCCTGCCAAACCAAAGACATAGTCACATCTATTTTATTAGGTTGATAGATTTTTTTATGGTATTTGAGAGTTTTTAAGAACGCCCTTATACTAGTAACTTTAGTTACCAGATATTTATCTGATCCATTTATTGTTGAGGACGACTTATTCCAACTTTCATTGATGGTTATAACCTGCCCAGTAGTAAAAGTAATGCCGTTCTTAATACCCGAATCTGGAGTATCTTGATCAATAAAAAGAGCATAAGTCTTGGTGTCTTCTAGTGTGCTTTCATCCTGTCTGAGCACCAATTTCTTTTGAATTAGATTATTGTTTTGATCTACTCCGCCTACATATACTATTTCGTCAAGCAACAGCTTCACATGAACCTCTACTTGCTTAGAAGTACCAGTGGCATCAATTGAAGCATCAAAAGATTCTTCCACGTCGATGACATGTCCTTTTACAAGCATTGCAAGACTGTAATCTTTCAAGCTAATGCCATCTGTATCAGAAAATTTAGGATCATAGAGGAAAGTATATGAGTATGCATCTTTAACCCGCATACGTTCATGAAATACCTTGCTGTCATCGGGTAATAGTAGACGGATGGTGAAATTAATGATAGTGGTTAACCAAGGGCCAAAAGGAATACTGGCATCATTTAGGCTTCGCTCGCATGAGTAAGAATACTTTTGCAATGTCAAACAATTATCGCGGGTTATACCTTTGAGATCACCTGAAAATTCACCAATGTAGAGAACAGCATTCATAGTACTATCAACTATATATTATGTTTCAACGTATTATTTATAAAAGTTATCAAAATCGATTCCACTGATGGTGATTTTATCTGCAACAATCGAGATACTAAGCATTCTCGCTTCTGAACCATCATTCTTATACTTTTCTGATAAAGCACAACAATAAGCACCTTCGAAAGTTATGTTTTTCTTAGGAGTATATAAGTCTTTTGCACTAACAGTTTCAAAAACAATGCTTCCGTTGAGGGTACTTGCATTGACGAACCAGTCATATAGACCTAATTGTTCTTTGTTAGGAGCTATTACTGTGAGGTCAATTCTTTCACAGCGAGCGTCAGAATCTGGAATCAAATGATTGTACTCTCTGGAAAAGTGACAATGGCAATCAGCCACAATATATTCCTGTGAGTTTGTTCCTTGGTCGTTTCCCAACTTCAATATAGCGGAATATGCCATAAGCTATCGTCTCATGATGTATTATACATAGTATGCCTGCTGCCTTGCATTAAATATGCAAAGCAACAGACAAAACCTATTAAAGTAGAATTACTTCCAAGGGTTCTCGTAAGAAACCGGACCGTTCTCTAGTTTCTGGCAAGACACCAAGATTTCTTCAAAATGTTGTTGGCCATCTTCCCATTTCTCAATATAATGGATGCAATAAGCGCCAGTCGCCTTTAGTTCTTTCATAGCACTGCCATCAATCGTGTTGCTATACTTCACAGAGAAATCACGAGGACCTGTTGGATCGAGCATCCATGATAGCAATTGATTATTGCCATCATTCATAGCCTTTACGCGGATGGTAACTCTACCGCCACGGGGAATACCTGCCAACTGACCTTCGATATCAGTAGCTTGTTCAAACTTATAGTCAACCAAGATTACTTCGCGAGGTTCGAAATCCTTCACCTCTAATATTACGGGATTAATATTATCTGCCATAATTCAAAAATTTACAAATTAAATAACATCTTAATTCAAACAATAATATTTCAGACATCCATTAAGCCCAGTCGTTTTCGTAAACCACGTTGCCGAACTCAATCTTCTGACAAGTCACAACGATTTCTTCATAGTGACCCATCTTGTCTTCCCATTTTTCGTCAAAGTTAACGCAGTAACCTTTTGAAAACTTGATGGTCTTCATCTCCTTGCCGGTTTTGGTTTCCAAGAAAGTGATCGTACCATCCTTTGGCAGGTTGCGCTCAACCATCCAAGCTAACAGATCAGGTGTTCCATCGTTTAAAGCCTTCACACGAATAGTGATTTTCCCGCCACGAGGAATACCTGTCATCTGACCTTCTACATCAGTTGCCTGATCAAACTCATACGTAACCATAAGTACTTCTCTTTCCTTATAGCCATCAATCTCCAACTTTACAGGTGTTTTTGCCATAACTATTTTTTTTAAGGTTAATAATATAATGATTTATTTCTAAATTATTATGCGCTTGCCATTGCAGCTTCCTTGTCTTTCTTGTCTGCAGCTACCTTGATGACGAAATTTTTTGCTGCATAGAACGGAGTCAGTGTGATGTCGCAAGTGATACGCTTAGTAACAGGATCCTGCCGAGGTTCGCCAATTTCGTAGTTCTGGAACAAGTTGCCATAGCCCTTATACATATTCAAAAATTCTTGAATCTTTGCCTTCAAGTTCTTAGGGGAGTTGTAAGGATCCCAGTTCTCCAGAGCCACTTCATGAACGAAGTTCATCAAAACTTTCTTAACCCAGTCAAATACGCGTACGATAGGGTATTCTTTCATGGCCTCCAGGTCACCATTATATAAAGTGGTGTTGTTAAATGCCATTACACGACCTTCGCTATATACCATCGGAATTACCTGATTGTCCATCAGAGATGCAATTTCTGACTTCAGCAAGTCGAGTTTTACACCTTTCACGCCATCCAGTGTACCATATTTCTTGCCACCCGCACCTTGTGCCATATTAGCTGTTTCGTCATACAACTTACCGCAAAGAGCTGCAGAAGGAGCGATATAAAAAGCTTTGGCATCTTCTTCGTCAGCAGACATCTTCTCCGCCTCACGACCTACAATCCAGTTAGCACACATTACAACGTTCATCAATTCCTGATCGCTGTCACTATAGCCTTCGGTATTGTCTTTCAAATCATCGAATGAATACTCATCAGCATGGTCAGTTAAAAGAATCACTTTGTACTTGAAAGCTATCTTTGCCCACTGTAGCAGGGTTACTTTGTCCTTGAATACATCGCCAGGAACGCAAACCAAACTATATGCATCTTTCAGGCTCAAACGGTCGAAGCCATTGCGCAACAAGTCTTCAACTTCCTGTGCGAAACCAGAATCAGGGTCAGCGATGTCTTCTTTTAATACATTAATGATTCGTAGGTTCTTAACCTTATCTGTACCACAAGTCTTGAAGAAAGAATCAAGCTCGCGATATGAACGCTCTAAATTTTGGGTAGCATAAAGCGCATCTGTAATGCCTTGCTTTAATACGCCCGTGTATTTGTCCTCATCTTTCTTGCAAGCATCTGCAAAACCTGTTGCACTGTCAATGTCAGAATCCAATAACTCCAACCACCTTGAGATTTCACGAGCCAAATCTTCGCGCTTGCCCTTGAACCTCTTGTCAGACAAGAAAACGTTCTTAGCTGCTTTCTTAGCAGGGTTCATGTTGTCTGCGTCTGGCATAAAGCCACGTATCGCATTAAATCCACCAAATGCCGACAGCAATTTGGATGCATTTTGCTGTCCAACTTTTTCTTGAAGCCCACCAGCAGCCTGTTCGGCTACCTGTGCTTTTTGCATTTCAGTATCTGCCATAATAATATACCTTTCTTATAATATATGTCTCTAGTAATACTTTATTTATTCGCCTCATTCAGCTCAGCAAGCATTGACTCCAGCATTGCCTTCAATTCCTCACGTGAGCCTGATTCTTTCAGGATTTCACGTAACTTCCGGTTTTGCTCGATACTCTTGCGGATCTTCGTATTGGTCTCGATTTTCATTTTAACGCCACTCAGGAATGGGCTATTCTCAACCAAACGCCCCTTGCCACCTTGAGCCTCAAAGTCGCGTAGTTCACCAAAACGCAGAGTCTCTTCTACTGCTCCACCCTCCTCATCAGTAAATGTAACATTCACCTTTGGCTTGAAATGCTCAAAAGCGTCGTTGATGTTCTGGATGTCTTCCACAAACTCAGGTGCGCCAGCTTCAACATCTGAAGTGTACTGGTCCATCATCAGTGTCTTGTTCTGATCAATCAGACTGACTTTCGCACTGGACTCCTCATCTGGAGCCATGGAAATAAAGTTTTCTTTCATTGCCATAGTTTTAAAAATTTAATGTTATATTATTATTCATATTATCAATTGCTAATTCTTCACTTCAATGATAGGGTTGCCCTCTGCATCCACTGAAACCACGATATGGTCGCCAGACTTAATCTTACCTGCAATCAGCATTTTGGATATTGGATGACGGAGTTCCTTACGGATGATGCCCAATACTGGACGTGCACCATACTGTTGGTTATAGCCACGTAAAGCAATGGCTTGACGAGCCTCTGGCGTCAATTCTAAAGTGATCTCCTGCTCTGCCAACAACTTCAATAGCCCTTTAAGATGAATATCAAAGATAGCAGTTACAGTCTTATCAGTAATTGGAGAGAATGGCACAATCTCAGTTAGACGAGCCAGGAACTCAGGACGGAAATAGCCTTGCATGATGTCCATCAGCTCGTTGTTTTCTGGTATTACTCCACTATTAAACTTCTCTACGATGGTTTGTGCGCCAATATTGGAAGTAAATAATATCAAAGCATTAGAGAAATCACCAACACGGCCTAAGCGGTCATGCAACTTGCCTTCGTCTAATATTTGTAAGAAGAGATCGAACACCGATTTATGAGCTTTCTCAATTTCATCGAATAGTACCACTGAATAAGGGGTCTGCCGGATTTTGTTAACCAGCAAACCACCTTCTTCATAACCCACATAGCCCGGAGGCGCTCCATACAGCAAAGCTACAGAATGTTCCTCTTTGAATTCTGACATATCGAAGCGCAACAGTGCACTCTCATCACCAAACAGGAATTCTGCCAGCGCCTTTGATAACTCTGTCTTACCTGTACCTGTAGGACCTAGGAAAAAGAAAGAACCCATAGGCTGACCTTTCTTGTTCAAACCAGAACGAGCCTCAAATACAGCATCAAGCACTTTTTTTACTGCATGATCCTGACCAACAACACGCTTTTTCAGCGTTTCTTCACCACCCATCAAGCGGTCACGCTCTTGTGTCTGCACTTTACCCAAAGGGATGCCAGTCTGTTTTGCCACCACCGTACTCAGGTCTTCAGTCCTCAATTCAGTATGCTTTTTCCCCTCGTCACCTAAATCATTCTCCACCTTCACATGAGCCATTGTACGGTCTATCAGGCCAATAGCTGAAGCAGGCAGTGACTTGTCAGTAAGATAACGTTTCGCTAAACGGATAGCTTCATTCATGACCGTTTCATCAGCGGTCAGCTCATGGTATTCTTCATAGGCAGGCATGATGCCTTTCAGGATTTCTATTGTTTGGTCAGCTGTTGGTTCTTCTACCGTAATCTTTTCCAAGTTAGAAACCATCTCTTTGTCTGTTTCAATATTCTTGGTATAACCGTCAATGCTAGAAGTGCAAATCAGTTGCAAGCGACCTTTATTGAGTTCATTCTTCAAAAGCGTTGAGCAGCCAAAGAGCGAGCCTTGCTTATCGAACAACTTGTCAATAGCTTCGATTACCAGCACGGCATTCTGCATATTTTCTATTTCAGTAATTACGCTCTTGAAGCGGTCTTCGACTTCTCCTTTGTATTGTGCATCACCTCCCAATGCGGCTGTATCCAACTCATAGACAACCGCATCACTGAGGAAACCTGGAACATGACCTTCTGCTAGTTCGTGGATAAAACCGTTTACTAGTGAGGTCTTGCCCACACCAGCTTCACCAGTAATAAGTAAGTTTGCCTTGGTCTTTCGACCTAAGATTTCATAAATGATGGATATTTCTTTCTCAAATCCTATAACATTGTCGAGATTGCCTGAACGGGCAACAGCTGTTTTGTCTGTACAATACTTAGCAAGGTTCCCTTTGCCTCCTGCAGCGGGAGTGCGCTTGGTCAGTTCTGTACCTTCCATATAAGGAGCCTCCACGTTTACACCTCCTCCCATTTTGCCACTGATATCAGATGGAGTTAAAGGCAATGTCTTAAGTTGGTCGAAAGTGAATCCCACACCAGGAGTCACTAAAGCAGCAAGCACACAAACGTCAGAACATTCATCTAGTCCAAATTTTACCATGTAGTTCTTTGCCTCGTCTATAACTGCTTGAGATTCTTCGCTATAATCCAAGTCGCGCATAGGGCGTACAGCTTTAGGAGCCAACTGCATCTGAATGTCAGCCCAGTCTTGCAAGTAGTAGTAGTCTTTATCTAAATCTTTTTCAATAAAGCGTACTAACCCAATCTCTTGGTGAAGGATAGCTTTAAACAAATGGGCAGGATAGATAGCATCGCTGCAAAAATCCTCAGCGTAAGAGTTTGCAATGGTTTTTAGCTTTTCATTCATATTATGTGTTTTTCATTAATGAAAATTAGTCTAAATTGTTACAAAGTAAGGAAAAAAACATAAAACCTGCAAGAGTTTTAATAAAAAACGCCAGCTTTTATATTGTTTTTTATAGTAAATAGGACAAAAAAGGATGTGCTCATTTTGGCACACCCTCGTTAAAAGAATTCGAAATGGCGTTATTACCACTTAATACCTGATACTTTGGCGACCTTTCGGATAATCTCTGTGTTATCCATGTGGCCAACAAATTCCTGAGCGCCAGCTCCTACGGCATACACAGGCACGTATGCTGCTGTGTGGCTGCCAGATGACCATAACAAGTGAGCCTGTTCAGCCATCACGTTCTTTGCTACAGTAGCTAACTGTTCAGTACGTGAATACATGTTCTCATCAAACTTGGTTCTGTTTCTGGTGAAAGTTTCCTCGAAACAGTCGCGTAACTGCTTTTCTTGTTCCCATGTAATAGTCAACTCCTTCCAGAAGCCCATCTTCTCGCCTAACAGCGCCTTTACATCTTCCCAAGTCGTCTTTCCTTCCTTTCGCAGGTCGGTGATATAGCGTGACAGCACGTCGATTGACTGTTTTTGGTAAGACAGAGCCTTCAGGTTCAGGGTATAACCGCCACTTGAGCGTCCCATTGATAAGCCACCAGTTTCATGGTCCGCAGTAATCACAATCAAAGTTTCCTTCGGATGCTTCTTATAGAATTCATAGGCCACTTTTACGGCATTATCCATATCCTCTAGTTCATGCACCATGGTGGCTGCATCATTGGCATGACTTGCCCAATCTATCTTTCCACCTTCAATCATCAAATAGAATCCTTTCTTGGCATCCTCTTTCATTAAGAAGTCAATGGCACTCTCAGTAATTTCAGCCAATGTCAAGTCACCTGGCTGACGGTCAATCGCATAACGCAAACTTGCTTGGTCTGCATTTTCCTTTTCCATCAGAATCATTTTCTTGGCGCCATTACGCTTTGCTTTATAATCATTCACGCCACGAGCTAACGTGTAACCTGCCTCTTCGAAAATAGGGAAAAGGTTAGGTGCATCCTTGCCACCATAAGTCTTGTCGAGTCTTAAGAAGCCACTGCCAGCAAAGAAATCAAAATTTGATTTAGGTAACCAACTCGCTACTTCGTAATACATGCTTCTGTGCTCCTCGTGAGCATATTGAGAACCAGGAGTCGCATGGTCAATACTCACTGAAGTAGTGATACCTACACGCTTACCAGCTTTTTTAGCCTTCTCAGCTAATGATTCTACGGGGTTTTTGTTGGCATCTACACCCATAGCATTGTTGTAAGTTTTTGTACCCGTAGCTAATGCAGTACCACCTGCAGCCGAGTCTGTAATCGAGTTGGAAGCCGAATGCGAGTTAGCATAGCTTGCCACAGGGAATGATGGGAACAACAATGGTTTAATGCCGATGCGACCTTCAACTTCCGCCAGATACATTTCCGTTGTATTTACTTGATTTAGGCCCATGCCATCGCCAATAAAATAAAAAACATACTTAGCTTGCTGGGCATTAATTTGGCAAACTGCCATTACCAGCATCATCGCAACAAATAACTTTTTCATAGGATTATTGATTTTTAATTTTAAAGTTTGTTGACAAAGATATAAGAAATTGTTTTTATTTAGGCAAAAAACCTATAATAAATATCTTTATAGATGACTTTTTTCTATGGCATTATTGCGATATTATGGTTTGTTGAAACTTTTTTGCATTTGTTTAGATTAGCAAAAGTATATATAGCGTATATTTGTAACAATATTTGATGATAAGTATTTAGAGAGAAACAACAACTGATCAAAAATATGAATAAATTTAGTTTTGTAAAAGAATTAGCACGTCGATTACAAATCACCGACACAGCAGCAAAAGCCTTTGTAGATGAATATAACAGGCTGGTTATTGACAAGATGTGCGAGGGTGAGGAGGTTAAACTACAGTATTTTGGTAAATTCATTCCTCATCGTCAGCCTAGACGTCCAGGACGTGATCCTCGTAACGGTGAGTATCATGATATTCCTGAACGTGTGACCATTAAGTTTAAAGTTAGTGCAAATGTATTAGATGAACTTAATGATTAGGAGAAAGAAATTATAACTATAGAGAGGAGTGGCATTTTTGAGAGATGTCACTCCTTTTTTATCTATCCAATATTGTCACAAATTGTTAAAATATTCAACAATCTATTTGGTGGACAGAAAACATGCTGCTTTTGTAAGGTGAATTGCACAATAATTATTATATTTGCACCTAAACATTTAACAAAATCTGAAAACCTATGAATAAACTAATCCAAGGTATCATTGAGCGCGCTAAGGCTAACCGCCAGCGCATCGTACTACCAGAAGCTACAGAAGAGCGCACCTTGAAGGCTGCCGATCGTGCTTTGGGCGAAAACATTGCCGACATCATCTTGATAGGTGACATTAAAGAGATTCACCGCATGGCTGATGAGTTTGGCTTGAAAAACATTGGTAAGGCAACATTGATTGATCCATTGAACAACCCTAAGGCAGAAGAATATGCTACATTGTTGACAGAACTTCGTAAGAAAAAAGGAATGACCATTGAGCAAGCTCGTGAGTTAGTTAAGAATCCCCTTTATCTGGGCTGCATGATTATCAAAACTGGTGATGCAGATGGTCAGATTTCAGGTGCTTTGAGTACTACTGGAGAAACGCTTCGCCCAGCTCTGCAGATCATTAAGTGCTCTCCGGGAATTACTTGTGTAAGTGGTGCTATGCTGATGATTACTCAACAACCTCAATATGGTGAAGATGGTGTGTTGGTGGTAGGTGATGTAGCTGTTACCCCAATGCCTGATGCCAATCAGCTAGCTCAGATTGCAGTATGTACGGCTGAAACAGCTCGTGCGGTAGGTGGTTTTGTTGACCCAAGAGTGGCTATGCTCAGTTTCTCTACAAAAGGTTCAGCATCACATGAGGTAGTTGATAAGGTATTAGAAGCAACTAAGTTGGCAAAAGAAATGGCTCCTGAACTTAAAATTGATGGCGAGTTGCAGGCTGATGCTGCTTTGGTGCCATCTGTGGGTAAGAAGAAAGCACCTGGAAGCGAAATTGCAGGCAATGCTAATGTACTAGTGTTCCCCAATTTGGAAGTAGGTAACATTGCCTATAAGTTAGTACAACGTTTGGGTGATGCGTTGGCCATCGGTCCGATTTTGCAGGGTATCGCTCGTCCTGTCAACGACCTAAGCCGCGGATGCTCGATTGACGATGTATTTTATATGATAGCCATTACCTCTTGTCAGGCACAGGCCGCTAAAAAGTAATTTTAAATAATATATAATAATGAAGATATTAGTATTAAATTGTGGTAGTTCGTCAATCAAGTACAAATTGTTTGACATGTCAGATAAATCCGTCATCGCTTCTGGCGGAATTGAGAAAATCGGCTTAGCTGATTCTTTCTTGAAGTTTGCGTTGCCTAACGGTGAGAAGAAAATTGTACATAAAGATATCTCTGAGCATACAGTGGGTGTTGAGTTGATTCTCCAAACTTTGATTGATCCTCAGTATGGAGCCATCAAGAGTTATGACGAGATTGATGCGGTAGGCCACCGCATGGTGCATGGTGGAGAGCATTTTACGGAGTCTGTGTTGCTCACGCCAGAAGTATTGAAGGAGTTTGAGGCTTGCAACGACCTTGCGCCGTTACACAATCCTGCCAATCTGAAAGGTGTGAATGCTGTTAAAGCTATTCTGCCTAATGTGCCTCAAGTTGGTGTGTTCGACACAGCTTTCCATCAGACGATGCCTGACTACGCTTTTATGTATGCTTTGCCATACGAGTTTTACGAGAAATATAAAATCCGTCGCTATGGTTTCCACGGCACCTCTCATCGTTTCATCACGCAATATGTTTGTGATTTTCTAGGTATCAAGAAAGAAGGTTTGAAACTCATTACTTGTCACATCGGTAATGGTGCTTCCATTGCAGCTATCAAGGATGGAAAGGTGATAGATACTTCTATGGGTCTCACCCCACTGGAAGGTCTTATTATGGGTACAAGAAGCGGCGATATCGATGGTGGTGTGGTAACATTTTTGGAGAACAAGTTGGGTGTGAATGCTGCTCAAATGAGTGATATCTTGAATAAGAAGAGTGGTATGATGGGTATAACAGGCGTATCAAGCGATATGCGCGAGCTTGAAGTGGCTCAAAAAGAAGGTAACCAACGTGCCATCCTCGCCGACAAGATGTATAACTACCGCATCAAAAAGTATATTGGTGCATATGCAGCTGCCTTGGGAGGCGTTGATGTGATTGTCTTTACTGGTGGTGTTGGGGAAAACCAGGCCAGTATGCGTGCCAATGCGCTACAGGGCATGGAGTTCTTGGGCGTGAAGCTGGATCCAGCATTGAATGCTGCTACTGTAAGGGGGAAAGAGGGTGTTATCTCTACTCCTGACTCTAAGGTAAAGGTAGTAATCTTGGCAACTGACGAAGAGTTAATGATTGCTGAGGATACCGAAAATATTGTTAACTCTTAAGACAAAAATGTAACATACTGCACAAGAAAAATCAAAATCTTGTGCAGTATTATTATTCTCCTCTCATTATCTAATAAAACAATAACCATTTAAAGTAAGGAAAGGGCATAGATATGAAGAAGGTTTTATTTGCATTAGCTATGGGCTTCGCACTTACTGGATGCGTAACCCCTTATGACACCTATGACGGATATGGATATAACGACTATAATTATGGTTATACTCAAGAGTATATCATCATTAACAATGGTTATCGTTATATCTACAATGCCAGTGTGATTGATGCTATCACCAATCGCATGGTGTTGGAAATGGCTCTCGACCGTGCTCGTGCTGCTCGCTTGCTGGAGTTGAACAGAAGGTATTTCTATATCTTCCACAGCATGCCAAACTATAGCTTTGGTTATTATAATTTCAACCCTGGACCTCCTCCACCACCACGTGGTCCTGTAGGTCCTGGCTACTATGGTGGTCCTAACCGCCCACCTTATGGTGGAGGCTATGGCAATGGTTATGGTAATTACTATGGACGTGGACAAGGTGGATACCGTTCCGACTACGACGTGAATATGACTGAGCGCGACCTTCAGGCTGCAGCAAAGGAATATACCCGTGCGGTGAAGTCAGTAGTGGGCAACCAAAACTATTCTGTATTTGAGAATAGGGTACGTACTGATGCCAAAACTGCTAACCAGAAAGTGAACGCTGTACGTGTTAATCCTAACTTGAACTCAGAGAGGGCAACCACTAACGGTACTGCTGTACCAGCTACTCGTACTCGTACTAACAGCAATGTTCGAACCAATACGAATACTGGCACTCCTACTACACCTTCTACTACTGGTACAAGGGTTCGCAGTAATAGCAACTCTACGACTCCTTCTACTACCACAAACGGTACAAGGGTTCGCAGGAATAGTAACACAACAACTCCTTCTACGACTACTACTGGTACAAGGGTTCGCAGTAATAGTAACTCTACTACTCCTGCTACTTCTACTACTGGTACAAGAGTTCGCAGTAATAGCAACACTTCAGGCAGTAGTACAACAACTACTACCAATACAAACACTTCTCGTACTCGTACTCGTACAAGATAAGCTAGTTGAACGGATTAAAAAAGGCTGCATTTCGCAGCCTTTTTTATTGGTTATTAATCTTCTGTTGTTAGTAATCTCTCCAACTCTTCAGCATTCAGTTTAAGATAGAACTCTCCCTTTTTTGCTACTGATATACTACCCGTTTCCTCGCTTACAATAATGGCCAAAGCATCTGTCTCTTGTGAAATACCCATGCCGGCACGATGACGCAATCCCAACTCCTTAGGTATATCCAAATTATGCGCTACTGGCAGGATACAACCAGCAGCTTTAATGCGTTTATGACTAATTACCATCGCTCCGTCATGCAGCGGACTATTTTTGAAGAAAATGTTTTCAATCAAGCGTTGATTGATATTGGCATCAATGGTGTCGCCCGTACGTACGATATTGTCAAGTGGTACATTGCGTTCTATTACTATTAATGCTCCTACCTTCCCTTTGGACATGTTTAGGCAAGCCATCACGATGGGCAGTACATCCTCATGTGTACTTTGGTTTTCTTTGCTGCCGAAAAATAGCTTTACCAGGGCGCTGGCACTATGGTGTGAACCTAATGAGAAAAGGAAATGACGAATTTCTTCCTGAAAGAGCACAATAATAGCTATCACACCCACACTTATCAGTTTGTCGAAAACTGACCCCAATAACCTCATTTCCAATACTTGGGTAACTACAAGCCAAGATAGCACGAATATCATCAGACCTATAAACACTTTCATTGAGCCTGTTGATTTCATCAGTTTATAAAGGTAGTACAACAAGGTTGCTACCAGCAAGATGTCAATTAAATCTTTAATGCCAAATTGGAAAAACATATCTTATACTATTTCAATTATCTTGGTTAAACTCATGTTTGTTGACAGCCTGCCATAGTTTGATGGTTTCTACGGCCTCTTTCACATCATGTACCCTCAGGATATTGGCCCCCTTGCTTAAGGCAATGGTATGTAACGCGGTAGTGCCATTTAGGGCTTCTTGAGGAGTGATGCCCAGTGTCTTATATACCATTGATTTTCGTGATATACCTACTAAGATGGGAAGTTGAAAGATGTCGAACTCATTCAGATGCGCCAGCAGTTCAAAGTTGTGTGTCAGTGTTTTGCCAAAGCCAAATCCAGGGTCAAGGATGATATCATTCACCTTCATCTCATGAAGTTTCTCCACTTTTTCTGCTAGGTGAAGCATTACCTCTTTTAACACATTCTCATAATGGGGAGCCTGTTGCATATTCTGAGGCGTTCCTTGCATATGCATAATTATATATGGTACGCGCGCACGAGCTATAGTGTCAAACATCTGATTGTCCAACTCCCCTCCAGAGATATCATTCACCATTGCCACTCCGAACTCCTCAATGCACATTCGAGCTATATCAGCCCTAAAAGTATCAACAGAAACAATGGCATCAGGCGCTTCCTTACGCAAAACAGTCAGTCCCTCACGTAGGCGCCTCATTTCCTCCTCCATAGGTACGTTATCTGCCCATGGGCGTGATGAGTAGGCTCCCACATCCAAAAAGTCGGCCCCTTCAGCCAACATCTGTGTCACCCTTTGTGCCACTTGTTTAGCAGTCTGCATTCTGCTACCTTCAAAGAAAGAATCAGGCGTTAGGTTCAAAATGGCCATCACCTTTGGCGTGGCGAGGTCAAATAGTTGTCCATTTACGTTTATTGTTCCTGTAAACATAACTTTCTGTGCATTTGACTACAAATGTAAGGAAAAAACGTTATTTTTGCATGAAATAACCCCAAGAAAATATGATAGAAAATCTATATCAGTTATTTCTGCAATGCAGTTGTGTAACCACCGATAGCCGTAACTGCCCTCAGGATTCGCTTTTTATAGCCCTTAAAGGTGAAAATTTCAATGGTAATGCGTTTGCTGCTAAGGCACTCCAGGCAGGATGCAAGTATGTTGTGATTGATGAGGTTGCCTATCTGCCTCAAGGCGATAAGCGCTATTTTTTGGTGGATAACTGTTTGCAGACTTTGCAACAGCTAGCCAACTACCATCGTCGTCAGTTAGGTAGGCCACTTGGATCCAGTGGTTCAGGAATTCCTGTTATTGGCATAACCGGCACTAATGGCAAGACAACTACTAAAGAGCTCACTGCTTCTGTGCTTTCTAAGAAATACAATGTACTTTACACTCAGGGCAACCTTAATAACAGTATTGGCGTGCCTCTTACTATACTTCGTTTAAAACCAGAACACGAAATAGCCATTGTGGAGATGGGAGCCAGTCATCCTGGTGACATCCAGGAGTTGGTAAATGTATCTGAACCCAATATAGGTATAATCACCAATGTGGGTAGGGCGCATCTACTAGGCTTTGGTTCGTTCGAAGGGGTAAAGCGTACCAAAGGTGAACTATACGATTTCATTAAAGCTACTAAAGGAGAGGTGATTGTCAATGCAGACAGTGATGATCTAATGCAAATGATAGCAGAAAGAGGGATGGATGTTTTGCAAAAGATTATCTATTATGGAGTGACAGAAAATAAGTACATAATCTCAATACGTGGTGAGATAGCAGATCATTCTGCCTTCCTGCATTTCCATTGGCGAGACGAGATTCCTCTTTCTGGTGAGGTAGGTTCATGGCATGATGTTCAGACCCGCCTCATTGGCGAATATAATCTTAGTAACATGTTAGCAGCCATCACTATAGGTGTGAGATTTGGGGTGTCTCCCGATGATATCTGTGAGGCCTTGCGTTCATATGAACCTCATAACAATCGCTCTCAGCTTACCAAAACAGAACATAACACCTTGGTAGTCGATGCTTACAATGCCAATCCTACTAGCATGAAAGCCGCACTAGACAATTTTCATCTCATAGAGGCCAGTAACAAGATGTTGATATTAGGTGAGATGCGTGAATTGGGCGCTGATAGCGTTAAAGAACACCAGCAGATTGTTCAACTTATTCAAGAGTATGGTTTCAAGGATGTGTTGTTAGTAGGTGAGGAGTTCATCAAAACGGGTACGTCTTTCCGTTGTTTCAGTGACATTACCGCTCTGACGGCTTTCATTCAGCAGCAACCGCCGCAGCATAAGACTATCCTTATTAAGGGATCTAATGGTACGAAGCTATTTACATTGCCTGAACTATTATAGGGGTTAACCGTTTAGTGGTTATGTTTTATCGCATATTTGCGATAAAACATCGCGGCTACAGCAGCGATGATTACTCCAGCAGAATTGGCAGCAAAGTCTAACCATTCGCCACCACGATATGCTGTGCAATATTCTTGTAGAAGTTCCACCACGCCACCATACACAAGTGGACAGAGGAGAGCTCCTACCCACCCATGCCACATGGGGGCGTTGGTTTTTTGTTGACCTATGTAGAACTCCCACCACAATAGACTTGCCATCACGAAATACATACCAGTATGTACTAGCTTGTCAATGCCTGGCACATTATCTAGGTCTGTCGATGGTGGCTTGAAAAAAGAAAGGAATGTTACCAGCAAAATGATGGCGATTGAGAATGGATATCGTAAGACAAATGCTTTCATAAGTAAAAACTTTATAATTCTGGCACAAAAATACGAATAATTGTGTATTTTTGTGCCTTAAATGATAGAGATAAGCAATAATTGACATTTTATATGCTTTATGAGTGACGAGAGTAGGGCAAACTTTGGTAGCAAGATAGGAGCCATTTTGGCAGCGGCAGGCTCGGCCGTAGGCTTGGGGAACATCTGGCGTTTCCCATATCAGACAGGGAATGATGGTGGTGCTGCATTTATCCTCATCTATATAGGGTGTATCCTTTTCTTTGGTATTCCTGTAATGATTGCTGAGTTTACCATTGGTCGTCATTCTCGTTCCAACACAGCAAGGGCTTATCAGATACTAGCCCCAGGCACTCAATGGAAATGGGTAGGTCGATGGGGCGTTCTTACGGGTTTTCTTATCTTGAGTTACTATGCTGTGGTAGCAGGTTGGACACTTGAATATTTCTTGCAGGCTGCTGGTAATGCTTTTATTGGCAAGACTCCTGAGCAGTTTACCGAATCGTTCAACACCTTTACTGCGAGTCCATGGCGTCCTGCTTTATGGCTAGCTTTGTTTTTGTTTGCTACCCATTACATTATTGTTAAAGGTGTTCAGCAAGGAATAGAACGTTCAGCAAAGATTCTCATGCCTGTACTTTTTATTTTGCTTATCATTATGGCAATTTGTTCCATCATGCTGCCAGGCTCTGGGCCAGGTTTGGAGTTTTTGTTTATGCCTGATTTCAATAAGGTCAATCCAGGCGTGTTGCTCTCTGCAATGGGACAGACTTTCTACTCATTGAGTTTAGGTATGGGTTGCCTTTGCACCTATGCTTCCTATTTCCAAAGTGACACCAATCTTACTAAGACCGCTCTTAATGTAGCTACTATTGACAGTTTGGTAGCTATATTAGCAGGTCTCATTATCTTCCCTGCTGCATTTTCGGTGGGAATTCAGCCTGATGCAGGTCCTAGTCTGGTGTTTATCACCTTGCCCAATGTGCTTACCCAAGCTTTCGCTGGTTTGCCTTGGCTAACCTATATTCTTAGTACGGCATTCTATCTGTTGTTAGCGTTGGCCGCCCTTACTTCCACCATCTCCATGCATGAAGTGGTGACAGTCTATCTGCATGAGGAATTCAAGATGAGCCGTCGCAAGGCTGCATGGCTTGTCACTTTGGTATGTGGTGTCATTGGCATTTTCTGTGCATTGTCAATGGGCATTGGTAAAGAATACACGTTCTTTGGCATGAATCTGTTTGATATCTTTGATTTTGTCACTGCCAAACTGATGTTGCCTATCGGCGGTTTCTTTATTTCTATTTTTACTGGGTGGTATCTCGATAAGAAGATCCTTCACGACGAGCTTAATAGTGGAGGTCATTTGCCGTTGTTTATCTATAAGGCCATTGTCTTTATCTTGCGTGTAGTGGCTCCAATAGGCATCGGCTTCGTTTTTATCAATGAGTTAGGCATCTTGTAACCTGCTAGCCTTATGTGGCAGTTTATTAAAGATTATCATTTTTACCGCCCCGAAGAGAAGCGTGCCATCATCGTATTGCTCACCCTCATTGTATTGACCATTAGTGCCACTTTCTTCATTGAGCGAACTCAAAAGTCTGGTATCCTTCCTACTGATGAGACAGCATTGCAAGCTTTTGCCGACTCTTTACAACAACGAGATAGTCTTGCGGCTCGTCGTTCTCGACGCTATGTAAACCAACGTAATGACGCACAGTACATGCGTCATTCAAGAGCTCAGCATTATACCTCGAAACCTCGTCAGAAAGAAAGACCTGCACGTGTACAAAAAGATACAGTTCGTTCTTTGCTCATAGACACGCTGCCCCGTTATGAAAAGATTGAGAAATATGAGGTTGGAACAGTGGTTGATTTGAACAAAGCTGATACTACAGAACTAAAGAAGATCCCTGGTATAGGCAGTGCTATAGCCCGTATGATTGTGAACTATCGTAATCAGTTAGGAGGTTTTTTTGAAGTAGAGCAACTAAGAGAGATAAATTTAGATGCCAGTCAATTATTGTCATGGTTTAGTATTGATGAGGCTGATATTCGTAAATTAGCTGTCAATAATAGTAGTGCCGACCGCCTTCGTCGTCATCCTTACATCAACTTCTATCAAGCCAAGGCCATAGTAGAACATCGCCGCAAACATGGCAACTTAACCAGTCTCAAACCTTTTGTTCTTTACGAAGAGTTCACAGAGGCGGACTTAGAACGAATCTCACACTATTTATCTTTCGATTAATCCGTCTTTCAAATGGATAACTCTGTCTGTCATTTGCGCTAACGCTTCATCATGCGTCACAATGACAAACGTCTGACCAAGTCGGTCACGCAAATCGAAAAACAATCGATGCAGCTCCAGTTTATTCTGTGAGTCTAGACTGCCAGAAGGCTCGTCGGCTAGTACTACGCTTGGATGGTTTACCAAAGCACGAGCCACTGCAACACGTTGTTTCTCACCACCTGATAGCTCATTAGGTTTATGCTCAGCCCTCTGCTGCAATCCCATGAACGAAAGCAGTTTCATTGCTTCCTGACGTGCTGTCTGGCGATTTTTACCAGCAATTAGTGCCGGCATCATCACGTTTTCGATAGCAGTAAACTCTGGTAGCAGTTGATGAAATTGAAACACGAAACCAATATGCAGGTTCCTAAAAGCCGATAGCTCTTTTTCCTTCAGGCTTATTACATCTTTACCATCTATGATTACCTTACCTGCATCAGGTGTGTCTAAAGTGCCCATGATTTGTAGCAAGGTGGTCTTGCCTGCACCACTAGGGCCAACAATGCTTACAATCTCGCCTTTGTTGATGTCGATGCTGATGCTACGCAATACCTTCA